>DAOOQY010000136.1:0-8682 GCA_035389025.1 Verrucomicrobiota bacterium | reverse complement strand
CGCGACAAAATGCTCGTCATCGCACGCCGCAAAGCATCGGCAGCTCAGCACAAGGCCCTCGCCGCGATGGAAGGAACCAAGCGCAAGCAACCGTGAGAGACCATGAAAGGCGGGGAAACCTCTGGTCGCTTCACACAAATCGCTGTGGATGGGCGATTTAATCGGCTTGATGCCGATTCGTCATGTGGCATACTCGCCCCACGTACGAGCGCGTGATTGGCTTGCGTTTGGGTGCTCGGGATACAAATCCGGGATACAAAGGCGAAACCGAGCCAATCTCTCAACGCGCAAGTAGTCTGTAATAAACTGGAAGGGTGGCTGAGTGGTTAAAGGCACCTGACTCGAAATCAGGCGTAGTCGCAAGGCTACCGGGGGTTCGAATCCCTCCCCTTCCGCCAACCGCATCAACGGTTTGCACGTATTACCAAGGACTTGCGTTCCCGTTCACCCCTGGAACGTAATGGGCAGGTCGCCAGCGACTTGCCTTCAATCCAGGCGTCCACGGCCCTGTGGTGAACGTGATCGGTTCAGACCGCCGCAATCAGCGCATTGACATCCAGCAGGTACTTACATTCAAACCGGGTGATGAGGGGCGGATCATGAAGGATGAAGGAGGAAATGACGGGGTGTACCACTCTCTGTGCACTTCTTCTCTTCTTGAAGGAAATGACTTTGGATGCGGCTCTGCCGCGCTAAGAACTGTGCGGGTTAGGGCAGTTCGCGAACCCGCAAGTTCCTGAACTCGATCGGGGCACCCTCCGATTCCAGGCAGAGGTACCCGGTCCGTGGCTGGCAATCGGTCCCGCCCGAGACTTCCTCACCGTTGACCCACAGACGCACCTCGCCGTTGATGCAGCGCACGTAGTAGTGGTTCCATTGTCCGACGCCTTTGCTCAGGTTCTTGCGAGGGAAACTCCTTTCGCCGCTGGGCGAGAGCGGAGGAAAAGGCTTCATCTTCGATTTGCCCACTGCGAACACGTCCCCGTTGGTTGTGAACCACTCCGGCTTCTTCTTCTGCTCCCTTTCATACTGCTCGGCGTACCCATGGTCGAGCATCTGCACCTCGATCCCTCCAGCCGGCAACTGATCGGGCTTGAGGTTCGTCAGCGCCTCCTCGGAGGCCCAGACGAAGACGCCGGAATTGCCTCCGGAGCGCATGTGCTTCCATTCGATCACAAGTTCGAAGTTGGTGTATTGCCTCGCCGACCGCGTCACGCCGACCGGTTGGCCGGTGCATCGGATCAGACCGTCTTCGAAGCTCCAGGTCTCAGGGTTGCAGTTGACCCTGACGAAGTCGGACCCGCCGAGGTCCTGCCAGCCCGGTCCCGTCCCGTCGATGAAAGCCTTGGGCAGATTGGTCGGCTCGTCGACGCCCTCCGCAATCGCCGCCGCCAGGCAGAGAACCAGGCAGGCGCATCGATAGATCACTGTGTTGTTCATACGGGTGAACCTACCGACCCGATCCGACATTGGCGAGCCCGGAGAAACGCAGGTCACCCGGCATTCTGCCCGGCATTCTGCCCGGCATTCTGCCCGGCATTCTGATAGCGCATCTCGGCCAGGCGCGCTTCCGTCCACTCCCCCCTTGGTCAGGTGCCGGTGATCCAGCAAGGCCTCTCTGGTTCAGTCACCAGACAGCACTCTCCGGGGCGCTGGACTGCCGCGTACCCGATGAATGCTTGCTGCCTGATGCTCCGCCACTGGAAGACACCGAAAGGGTTCTTGAACCGGCGCGGCCCCCTGTGGCGTGACGCTGCTGAACACCGTCACCCGTTCCGGGATCATATCGTAATGACCGAGCGCCCAAAGCCCGCTGAGCTAGGAATGCCTGGATAGAACACGTGACAACCAATGCAATCAGAGTGTCTGTCGGGCAGCGCTGCAGGCTTGTCACGGCCCCTGGCTGTCCGGTATCACAGCGGGACCGTGCTGAACTCGAGTTTCACTCCCCTCGATTACATCGTGGTCCTGGTGTACCTGGCCGCGATCACCGCCTTCGGCATTTACCGCGGCGGGCGCCAGACCTCGGCGCAGGATTATTTTCTCGGGCGCGAGGAGATTCCCTGGTGGATCGTTTGTTTCTCGATAGTGGCGGCTGAGACGAGCGCGCTGACGTTCATCAGCATCCCGGGCCTGGCGTATCTGACGAACCTGACGTTCCTGCAGGTGGCGATCGGCTATTTGATCGGGCGGATTGTGGTGAGCTATCTCCTGCTGCCCGCCTACTTTCGCGGCGAGCTTTCGACCGCGTATGCCTTTCTGGAACATCGGTTCGGGCCCAAGACGCGGAGCTTTGCGGCCATCGTGTTCCTGTTCACGAGGATCGCGGCGGATGGCGTGCGGCTTTTTGCCACCGCGATACCGCTCAAGTTCGTGCTCGATGTCAACTACCCGACGGCCATCGTCATCCTGGCGGCGGTGGCTCTGGCCTACACCTATTTCGGCGGCGTGCGCGGGGTGATCTGGGTCGATGCGGTGCAGATGTTGGTCTACATTGGGGGCGCCGCTACTGCACTGGTGTTTCTCGTCGCCCGAGCCGAGGGCGGGTGGAGCGGGATCAGCCTGGCCGCTTTCGAGGCGGGGAAGTTCCAGGTGATCGATTGGGGATTGGGCGCCGGGTTCTTCCAGAAGCCATACACGCTCATCGCCGGGCTCGTGGGGGGTGCGCTGCTGTCGATGGCGTCGCACGGCACCGATCAACTCATTGTCCAGCGGCTCCTCGCGGCGCGATCGTTGGCGGCCAGCCGCAAGGCCCTGATTGGCAGCGGGATCATCATTCTCTTTCAGTTCGCGCTGTTCCTTGTGGTCGGTCTGCTGCTGTTCGGCCATTACGACGCCGCGAGTCTGGCGGAACTCGGTCTGCGACGCGCCGACGAGATTTTCCCGAAGTACATTATCGAAGGCCTGCCCCCCGGCGTCTCGGGGTTCATTATTGCCGGACTTCTCGCGGCCGCGCTGTCCACTCTCGCCGGATCGATGAGTTCCCTGTCCTCATCCACCCTGCTCGATCTGTACCGTCCGCTGAGCGGCAGCACAATGGACGACGCGCGGGCGCTCTGGCTGTCGCGTCGGATCACGGTGGGCTGGGCGGCCCTGTTGGTGGGGTCGGCGGTCTTCTTCATGAACACGAGCCAGACGGTTGTCGAACTGGCGCTCAGCATCGCCTCGTTCACGTACGGGGGTCTTCTGGGGACGTTCCTGCTTGGCGTGCTTTTCCGCAGGGCGCGTCAGGAGGACGCCCTGGCGGCATTCGTTGGGGGCATTCTCGTGATGGTGTCCGTGATCAGTCTCAAGGCGGTTGCGTGGACCTGGTTCACCCTGGTGGGGGTGCTGGCCACTCTTCTGATTGGGACACTGCTGAGCCGGTTGAGCCGGCCGGGCGCGGGAGATGGGGGTCAGTCTTCGAGCGCGGCCCGCTGAAGCGCGGCACCGAGGTGCGCCGGATGCAGTTCGAGCGCCTGGGCAAAGGCGGCTTTCGCGTCGTCCGTGCGCCCGAGGCCGAGCCGCCCCAGGCCGATCAGGTAGTGAGCGCGCGCCTTGCGGACGCGTTCGGGTTCCCGTTCGCCGAATTTGGCGAAGTAATCGGCCTGTTCGCCGCCCTCGATTTGTCGTTGTCCGGCGCTCACCAGGCCCTCGAATCGCTGCCTGGCTTCGTCGGCGCGGCCCAGTTTGGCCAGGGCGAGCGTCTGGGCGAATCGGATTTCGGAGGGACCGGATTCGGGGCTGTTGACCGAGAGTTCGAAGCACTCGGCGGCCTTTGCGGTGTTGCCGAGGGCTTCGTGGGCGACGCCTCTGTAGTAGTGGACTTGGGCGGCTTTGCGGTCGCGGTAGGGCCTGCCCACTTCGAGGTTGGCGGGGTAAAGGAGGGCTGCGTCGTAATCCTCGAGGGCCTGGGCGGCGGGACCCGATGCCAGGCGTGCGTGGCCGCGATGGAGGAGGGCGTCGGCGTAGACGGTGTGGATTTCGCCGCTGCCTTCCCAGTTGTGGAAGCGGCGGGTGGTAAGCAACGCGATCGCGCGGTCATGCTGGCCGGCCGCGGTCAGCAGAACGATCTCGCGGGTCAAGGCGTCGTCGCGGAGGGCGACGGTGTCATGATGATTGGTGAGCATGGCGAGCCGGTGTGCGACCGGTTTCCCGGCCGCCTCGTATTGCAGGTCGAGTTCGTAGAGAAAGCGCGGTTCCTTGGGGTTGAGCGCGACGGCTAGTTCGAGACTGCTGACGGCTCGATCGACATCCTGGCGGGTTTGCGCATAGGCCAATCCGAGGTTGCGGTGGACCAGCGGAAAGGCATCGGCAATGCCGCGGGACTTTTCCCAGGCGGCGATGGCGGCTTCGGGCTGGTGGTCGTAGAGCAGATTGCCCAGGTAATACCAGGCCCGAGCGTCTTCGGGATTCCATTCGAGCGCTTTCCTGAGGACGCGTTCCTCTTCGAGCCGGAACGGGAAGCAGAAGTCGGGGGATTGCCGGGCGGCGTTGGCGTAGAGCTTGAGGGATTGGATTCTGCCGGCCATTTCGCAGGCGTGAGCGAGGTGATAGAAGACCATAGGATGGGCGTTCGCGGCGTCGAGATTGCCATCGAGGTGGCGTTCGAGCACGTCGATCACCTCGGTCCAGAGGCCGGCGGCGGCGTAGTCGCTGGCCAACTCGAGCCATGGCTGCGCCTGCCGGGGCATGGTGGCGTCGAGCCAGGCGAATGCGCGGTCGGCGGCGTCGCTTCGCCCTCTCTGGCGCAAGGCCAGGCCGAGTTCGTGACCGGCCAGGAAATCGAGCGGATCCAAGGCGAGCGTGGCCTGGGCGGTTTCCTCCGCTTCATCGGCGCGGCCGAGGCGTCGCAGCAGTGCGGACTTTAGCCCGCGGGCTTTTGTGTTGAAGGCGCTTCTGGCAAGAGCGTCGTTGGCATGTTCGAGGGCTTTGGCGAATTGGCCGCGGCAGGCGTCGATCTCGGCGAGGGCGTGGAAGGCCGCCGCCTGCCAGGCGTGGTTCCAGGCGGCGCGCTGGAACGCGTCGTAGGCCGCGTCGAGTTCTCCCCGGGCCTTGAGGACGACCCCGAGATAGTACAGGGCCTCGCCGTCCTTGGGCCGGATGTCATTGGCCGTCGCGCGCTCGATGGCGGCGCGGAGGTGGAGTTCGGCGGAATCCCAGCGGCCCGCCTTGGCGTGCAGCAGGCCGAGCGCGGTGTTGGCGCGGTAGTCGCCGGGGTCGCGTCGGATGGCTTCCTGGTAGTAGGGCGCGGGTTCGAACGAGGGGCTGTAGAGCTGCTCGATTCGCAATCCGGTGAGGTAGAGGTCCTCGATGGACGCGATGTCCTTGGGTGGGAGAGGGCGGCGGACGGGGTCCGGCAGGGGCAGATCGTCGGGACGCGGCGTCGGGGGATGCCAGCGGACCAGTTCGCGTCCATCCGCGGCGACGAGCGAGGCGCGAAGATGGTGGGGTGCGACCTCGGCATCGATTGGCAGTGTCATGACGAACGGCTGCCGGGGACTGATCGTGAGGTTGGTTTCGAATAGGGTCCGGTCCTCGAGTTCGAGCCGGGCGCGGGCGTTGGGGAATTGCGCGGTTGCGTTGAGAGCAAGGCGGGCGACGCGGTTGGTGAGTTCGAGGTTGAGCGCGGCGTCGAGTGTGGCGGCCTTCACGCCGCCCAACTCGCGGATGGGATACCAGTAGTGCTTCCAGGATTTGACTTCGCCGGGCTGAATCCAACTGTAGTCGGGCTGGTTATCCGAGAACGCACCGGCCATGAGTTCGAGGTAGGGGCCATCGGTGTCGGTCAGGATGCCGCTCCAGAGTTCACCCTCGGGGCCGGTCCCCCACTCGAAGAACTTCTTGCCCGGCACCACGTGATGGTCCGCGTAGTGCAGGACCCCCGCGCGGCGCCCGTGGTCGTATCCGCCAAAGAAATCCTGGTCCGAGTGGAAGCAGAAGAAGGAGACGGGCGAGGGGTGGTTTTTCCACCAACTGATGTCGACGCCGCGGGAGTAATCGACGCCGCCATAAATCTCGCGGGCGATTGGCCAGCGGGCGAATTCGGGTTTGCCGTGCTGGACGGCGAAAGCGGCGTCGGGCGGGAACAGGACCTGGTATTGTTCGTTGGCGTGGACGGCGGGATTGATCCAGAAGAGGAACGCGTGGGCGAAGGGCGTGCGGTTGAAGAGCCGCATGGTCATTTCGATGTAGGAGCGGTCCGGGTGCAATGACAGGCCGACGATCCATTTCAGGCGGTGGCGCCACTCGATTTCCCCCACCCAGATTGTCTTGCTGCCGTCTGCGTTGGTCTGCGTGGTGACCTCGACCGGCATGAAGCTCGTCGCGCGATGGTGATGCGGGACATTCCACTCGACTCCGCCTGAAATCCAGGCGCCGAGCATCCCAATCAACGCGGGCTTGATGACCGATTGCCGGTAGAAAAAATCGTATCCGTTGCTCTTGTCGACGGCGCTGAAGAGGCGTCCGCCCAATTCGGGCAGGACAGTGATCTGAAGGCAGTCGTTCTCGAGGACCAGTGCGCGATAGGCTTGGTCCTCCTTGATCTCGGTCAACCGGTCCTGGACGGGGTAGGGATAGAACGTGGCGCGTGCGCCCTGGTAGGTGCGGCCCTGGTAGAAACGCGGATTCGGGTCGGGCGGAGCCACGCGATAGGTGGGGAGGACCAGGCTGGTCTCGGTCAACTGCACCTCGGCTGCCGCGCCGGGCCAATCCACGCCCACGCACAGCCAAAGGGCCGCCGAGAGCACGGATGTCCATCGACTCGGGCGGCGGAGGAACGGAGTTTGAGCGGGTGCCGCACGCGGGGCGGGCGGAGCGGCGCGCCCTGTCTTCGGGATCAGAAAGAGGACGGCGGTGGGACGAGTGCACGCGCGGAGGGCCGTGGTGTTCATAGGCGCCGGCGAGTGTTGCGCCCGGTCTCCAGGAAGACGAGCACAATCAATGCGGCAGCATTTTCGTCGTCGCGCGGCAGAGCCCCGCGGCATACACAGGCACACGCGCGAGCAGAAGCCGTCCGGTGTTGGCTGCGGCTTTGCCGCGCCGCGAACTATGCGGGCTGGGGCGCTGTGTCGGGCATGCGGGCGAAACCCTCCTCGATGAACGTCGTGTTCTGAATGCGGGCCAGCTTCGCATAGAGGCCCCCCAAGGCCACAAGTTCGTCATGGCGTCCGCGCTCGATGATCTCGCCGCGGCGCAGGACGAGGATTTGATCCGCGTTGACGATGGTGCTGAGGCGATGGGCGATCACGAAGCTGGTGCGTCCCTGCATGAGACGTTCGAGGGCTTCCTGGATGAGGCGTTCCGTCGCGGTGTCGACGCTTGCCGTCGCCTCGTCGAGGATGAGAATGGGCGCGTCCATCAGCAGGGCGCGGGCGATGCTCACGCGCTGCTTCTCGCCCACGCTCAGTTTCACGCCGCGCTCGCCGACGCGCGATTCGTACCCGTCGGGCAGGCGGCTGATGAACTCGTGACAGTTGGCGGCGCGGGCGGCGGCGACAAGGTCGGCCTCGGAAGCCTCGATGCGCCCGTAGAGGATGTTCTCGCGGAGGGTGCCGTTGAACAGGAACGCCTCCTGGGTCACCACGGCAATTTGGGCGCGCAGTGTTGCCAGCGGCAGCGTCCGGATATCGTGTGCGGCGATCAGAATGCGTCCGCTGTCCAGTTGGTAGAATGCCGGGAGCAGCCCGACCAGGGTCGACTTGCCCGCGCCGGTCGGACCCACCAGCGCGACCATCTCGCCGGGCCGGGTGCGCAATGCGATGTTGTGCAGCGCCGTCTTGCCTTCGGCGTAGGCGAAACTGACCTGATCGTACGCCACCTCGCCGCGCGCGCGCCACGCGGGGGGAACCGAGGGCGCGGCGAGGCCGGAGGAATGGTCCCTGAGTCCGGCGCGGGGGGGCTGGTCCGCCGGTCCGCCGCTTGCCATGCGCTCCTCGGGGGTGTCGAGGATGTCGAACACGCGGGCGGCGGCGGCGCGGGCGGCCTGGAGCATCTGATTGAGGCCGTGCAGGCGTCCGATCGGCTCGTAGAAGAACATGCCGGCGTAGAGCATGAAGGCGACGAGTTGGCCGACTTCCATGCGGCCTTTCAAGACCTGGGCTCCACCGACCCACAGCACCAGGCCGATCCCGGCGGCCCCGATGAACTGCATGGCCGGCCCGTACCAGGACCAGGCGCGCATGACGACGAGCGTGCCTTCGCGCAAGTCGTCCGCGCGGTCGGCAAACCGGGTGTCCTCGTGGTCCTGGCGGCCGAAGGCTTTGATCTGGCGGATGCCCTGGAGGTTATCCATCAGCAGAGCGTTCATGGCGCTCGATGCCTCGCGTTGTCGGCGGTAACGCCGATGGGCCGTGGTGGTGTACCAGAGCGCGCCCGCCACCAGGAGCGGCATCGGGGTCAAGGCGACCAGCGTGAGGGTCGGATTGTAGCTCGTCATGAACACCAGGGCGCCGGCGATGCTCAGGAGAGCGACCGCCCCCTGTTCGGTGCCGTCGATGAGCAGGCGCTCGACGTTGTTGACGTCCTCGATCACGCGCGTCATGAGGTCGCCCGAGGCTCGTTGGTCGAACCAGTGCACGGGCAGGCGCTGCAGCCGCGCATAGACCGCACGGCGCATGTCGTAGATGACGTTCTGCTCGAGCCGGTTGTTGACCCGGATGCGCAGGCAATTGAAAACCTCGCGCAGGAAGAATGCCCCCA
>DAOOQY010000135.1:0-8693 GCA_035389025.1 Verrucomicrobiota bacterium | reverse complement strand
TGGACGTCAGCGGGCAACTCACCAACGCCATAGGCAGTCTGGGATGCAACATGGAAAGGCAGTGGGGTCGCATCTGTATGAAGATGCGACCCCAGCCCATTGTCTCGTCAGCGCGGCAACAGGCCGGCGATCATCGCGCGTTCTTCCTCGAGTTCACGGATTGTGGCGTCGAGCTTCGAGCGTCCGAATTCGTCGAGGGACACTCCCGGAACGATTTCCCAGTTCCCGTCCTGGGCGCGGACCGGGAACGAGCTGATCAGGCCGGACTCGACGCCGTAGCTGCCGTCCGAGCAGACACAAACGCTGTGCCAGTCTCCCGGCGGTGTCGGTTCGAGCAGGGAACGGACGGTGTCGAGGGCGGCGTTTGCGGCGCTGGCGGCACTCGAAGCGCCGCGGGCCTTGATGATGGCCGCGCCCCGCTGCTGGACCCTGGCGATGAACTCGCCTTTCAGCCAGGCATCGTCCGCGATGACCTGGGTGGCCGGGCTGCCGCCGATCCGGGCGTTTTGGAAATCCGGGTACTGGGTCGCGGAGTGATTACCCCAGATCGTCATGTTGGTGACGGCGGTGACATCGGCGCCGGCCCTGCGCGCGAGTTGCGATTTCGCGCGGTTCTCGTCGAGGCGGGTCATGGCGAAGAAGCGGTTGGGCGGCACGTCCGGGGCATTGCGCATGCAGATGAGGCAATTGGTGTTGCAGGGGTTGCCGACCACAAGGACGCGGACATCGGGGGCGGCGTTGTTCTGGATGGCCTGGCCCTGGCCGACGAAGATGCGTCCGTTGATGCCGATCAGGTCTTTCCGTTCCATGCCCTGCTTGCGCGGCACGCTGCCGACCAGCAAGGCCCAGTCGACGTCCCGAAAGCCGCTATCGAGGTCCGCGGTGGGAACGACGCCCTTGAGGAGGGGGAAGGCGCAGTCGTCCAGTTCCATGACCACGCCTTCGAGCGCGCCCAGAGCGGGCTCGATTTCAATCAAATGGAGGATGACAGGTTGTTCGGGACCGAAGAGGGCCCCGGAGGCGATGCGGAACACGAGGGCGTATCCGATCTGGCCGGCCGCGCCGGTGACCGCGACTCGAATGGGGGAACGGTTCATGCGAAAACAGGGATCATTCGGCAGGCAATCGGTTGGAAGTTGGGAAACAGAGCGTGTCCAGGTTCCAACTTCCAACTCTCGACTCTCAACTCTCAACTCTCAACTTCCGGATGCACCCACGGGGCGCGGTACGGACGCCGCAGCAGGCGGTTGGCCTCGGCATCGCCGGCCACTTGTCCGAGGGCGGAATCCCATGCGAACGATCGGCCCAGTTGCATCGAGAGGTTGGCCATGATGCTTGAGGCGCTCGAGATATGCCCCTGCTCGATGTCCGCCACGGGGCGCCCGCGCGAGACAATCGCGGCAAGAAAGTCCCGCATATGCCGACGGATGGCTGAGGCGCAGTGTTTTTCGAGGTCTTTCTCGGTCCGGTCCTCGGGATACTTGTCGTATTCGTAGAGCGGTTCGCCGTGGGCGGCGGCTTTGTCCTGGCCTTGGGGGAAGAAGTCGTAACTGAAGACGCTGGTCTTGAGGGTGCCTTTCTCCCCGTAGAATGTGGCGCTCCAGGGGTACTTGGGGTCGACGGCGTCGCCCCAGGTGCGATGGGTCCAGACGACCTGGAGGTCGCCGTGATCGAAGATCGCGGTCTGGGTGTCGGAGATGTTGGCTTTGCTGGCCTTGTCCACGAAGATGCCGCCGGAGGAACTGATTCTCCGCGGCCAGCCCAGATCGAGCATCCAACGCACCATGTCGTACATGTGGATGCACATGTCGCCGACGATGCCGTTGCCGTACTCCATGAAGGCGCGCCAGCCGCGCGGATGGGTCCATTGGCAGAAGGGGCGCATCGGGGCCGGGCCGGTCCACAGTTCGTAGTCGAGATGCTCGGGGGGCGCGATGTCGGGCGGGTTGCCGCGGGCGCGCATGTGCCAGTAGCAGCAGACATCGACGTGGCTGATCTTGCCCAGGAGACCCTCGCGGAGGACGCGGTCGCGGGCTTCGATGAGGTGGGGCGTGCTGCGCCGCTGGGTGCCGACCTGGACGACTCTGTTGAGTTTGCGGGCGGTGGCGAGCATGGCCTGGCCTTCGACGACGTCGACGCTGATCGGCTTTTGCACCCAGACATCGGCGCCGGCGTTCATGGCGGCGATGCTGGCCAGGGCGTGCCAATGGTCGGGCGTCCCGACCAGCACGATGTCCAGGTCCTTTTCCTTGAGCATCTCCCGATAGTCGCCGTAGGTCCGGGGCGCGCGCCCGGATTTCTGGCGCCCGGCCACGATCTCCGCCGCCTCCGCCACCATCCGTTTGTCCACGTCGCAGAGCGACACCACTTCGACCGGCGCGACCTGGATGAGGCGCAGCAAATCGCACTTGCCGTACCAGCCGGTGCCGATGAGGCCCACGCGCTTCTTGAGGTCGGCGAACTCCTCGGCGTAGATGCTGCGGGGCGCGAACATGAGACCGGCGGCGCCGAGACCGGCGGTTTGGAGGAATGTGCGGCGGTTCATGGGTCTGTTCTTAGTCGAAAGCCGGGTGTCGTGACAAGCTTACGCAACGTACGGAATCGTCAGAGGTCCCTGGGGCAGGACGGCCACCCGGGCGGTCGGGCCGAGTTCGGCGAGTTTCTGAGCCACAGTCGCCCCGATGTCGCGGCACGGGGTGAAGAAGGCGGCCCGTGTGAGTTCGTCGGAGAGCGAGCTGTAAAGGAGAACCGAGGCACGGCGCTGGATCAGGGCCTGAATCTGGGCCTGCCACTGTTCGGGGCGCACGAACCCGGGCGTCGCGAGCATGGTCAGGATCGCCTCCGGACTCGACGCGCTGCGCAGGAGGCGGTCCAGGGGACTGTTCGAGGGAATGCCCTCGCGGCATTCGCAGGCCAGGATGAGAGTGCCGCCCGCCTTGACAATCCGGGCCCCGGCGCTGAGTCCTTTGACGCCTTGATAGAGGTTGAGATCGAGCGGGTAGCCGCTGTTGGTGGTGATGACGATGTCGAACGGGGCCTCGACGCGCTGCATGGCGGATTGGCGGACGAATTCGCAGCCGACCTGATGCGCGGCGATGAGATCGCCGGCGAACACGCCGGTGATCTGGCGCTGTTCATTCAGCGCGACGTTCAGGAGAAAGCTCGGGCCGGCCCGGAGCGCAATGCGGCGAATGTCTTCCCAGAGGGGATTGCCTTCCGTGACGCCGAAGGTGGCCTTGGGATCGCCGATGTTCCTGGCGCCGTGATTGCTCATGACGGTCGACATCCCCGCGACGCCGGGCATGATGCCCTTGGGCCCGCCGCTGAATCCGGCGAAGAAATGGGGCTCGATGAAGCCGGTGACGATCCGCACGTCCGCCTCGACGAGGTGGCGGTTGAGCAGGGCCGGCGTGCCGTCGCGGGTCTTGCCGCGTTGGACCAGCATGGCGGTGTTCTCGCACTCGTGATTGACGACGCGGTAGTTCCGCGCCACCGCGGAGCCGAGCATGCGTTCGAGTTCCTCGGGCGTGTTGGGCCGGTGCGTGCCCGTTGCGTTCAAGAGCGTGATCTGGTCGCGCGGGACGCCGTCCAACTCCTCGAGCAGCCAGGGGATCAGCCGGTCGTTCGGCGTGGCGCGCGTCATGTCCGTGAACACGACACAAACCCGGGCCGAGGGTCGGAGCCACTGGCGGAGCGGCAGGCATCCGACCGGCTGGCGCAGCGCGCTCAGCACGGCGGCACGCTCGTCCGGCAGACCCGGGCGATGGGCTGGCGTGATCACAGTCGTGCGGCTGTCCGGCATATCCACTGTCAGGTTTCCCTGACCATAGGCGAGATTGACATTCATGGCTGCAAAGGCGGATGCGATTTAAACGGCGCCTGGGCGCAGTGCCAAGGCGAAAGGCGGCGGCGGGCTTGCGTGGGGGGCGGTCGAGGTTCATGCTGCGAGCCACTATGAAGCCACGCATGTTCCTCTCCCGCCGCGCCGCCATCACCCGATTGAGCGCCGCCGGCGCGGCGTTGGCGGGCGTCGCCGCCGCCCGCGCTGCGGACGCGTATTCGCCCGCGCCTGCTCGCCGGTCCACGGCCCGCTCCGGCAACGCCCTCCAGATCATTGCCGAGCGTTTGAATCAGACGCCCGTCATTGACACCCATGAACACCTGATTGACGAGCCGGAACGATTGCGGGGGGCCGGACAATCCGGGATACGATGTGATGACTGGGCGTTGTTGTTCGGTCATTACCTCGATTCGGACCTGCTCACGGCCGGCATGCCGTGGTCGGAGCTGGACCGGTTTCTCTCGCCGGAGGTTAGTCCGGACGCCAAGTGGACGCTTCTTGCGCCGTACTGGCCGCTGGTCAAGCACACCGGCTACGCCCAGGCCGTTCGCATCGCAATTCGCCAGTTGTATGGGGTGGACGACCTCTCCGCGGCGACCGTCGGGAGAGTCCAGGCCGGGTACGAGAAGACGCGGTGTGCCGGGTTCTATGAGCGTATTCTCCGCGACAGGGCAAACATCGAGTCGTGCCAGGTCAACTGCATTGCCGGAGCGCCATTCAAGGAATCGGTCTCCCCCACCCTGCTGATGCAGGACTTGAGCATCGTGGGCATGTTCGCCGACCCCAGTCTCGATCAATACGGGCCGCCAACCGGGATCGATGTGAAGGCGTTGTCCGACTGGCACAGGGTCATCGACTGGTGGTTTGACCGCTACGCGAAGTACGCGGTGGCGGTGAAGTCGCAGAATGCCTACAGCCGCGACATCGATTACGCGCGCGTGCCGCCGGAGCAGGCCGCCCCGGTCTTCAAGCGCGTGCTCGACAAGGAACCGGTCAGTTCCGAGGAGCGCAAGCTCATGCAAGATCACCTGTTCTGGTACGCGGTGGACCAGGCGACGCGGCACGGTCTGCCGGTGAAACTGCACACCGGCTACTATGCCGGGCGGAACTCGATGCCACTGGCGCGGTTGGCGCGGAACGCGGCGTCGGCGGGCGAGTTGTGCCGGCTCTCCCGCGACACGCAGTTCGTCTTCATGCACATCTGCTATCCCTTTTACGAAGACCTGCTCGCCGTGGCCAAGCACTGGTCCAATGCCTGGGTCGACATGTGCTGGGCGTGGATCATCAACCCCATCGCCGCGAAGGATTACGTCAAGAAACACCTTGTGACCGCCCCGGCCAACAAGCTGCTGCCGTTCGGCGGCGATTACATCCCCGTCGAACCGGTGCTCGGACACGCCGTCCTGGCCCGGCGCGGCCTCGCGCGCGCTTTATGGGAACTGGTCGGTGAAGGCTGGCTGTCTTTGAGCGAGGCGCTCGACCTGGTCGAGCCCATTCTCAGGGGCAATGCGCGCCGGCTCTTTCAGATCGATAAGAAGACCGAGGCCTTGCGCCAGGCGCCCTGGGTGCGTTGAGGGGCCGCTTATTGGAACGGCTCTGCTGGACGAAACCGGAACGCATAGAGATCGGCGTCCTTCAACGCGAACTTGAGGCGGACGGGGCGTCCGGCGAGCGTGCTGAGATCGCTGCCACGCGTCCACTTCACAATCCGGTCGATCTGATCGCCGATCATTTCAGGGCAGTCGTTCAGGGCGAATCCGGGCAGGGGATTGCCCTCGGAATCCTGGATTTCCACACGGAGAAACCCGGCCGCGCCGGTTGACAGGTTGACTTCGAGTTCGCGTCCGGAGAACCGCAGCGGCTTGGTGGTCAGCGCGCCCCCCTGGTAGGAAGCATGGGCGGAGGCGAACGCGTCGGGGCGCAGTGTGAGGCGTTCGATGAAGATGGACGGTTGCCCGTAGTGGCGGACGATGTAGAGAGACATCTCGATGGGGCCGGTCGGGACCACGCCCAACGCAGGGTAATTGGCGCGCGCGACCCAGTTGCGGGGATCGGGTCCGGGCCGGATGAAGCTCTCGAGGAAGGTCCGGTCATAGTGCGTGCCGCCGCGGCTGGTGAGCAGGACGGCGTCGGAATCGTCGTTCTTGAGGCCGTCGTAATTGCGGGGATTCTCCAGTTCGAGCGCCTCGACCTGCGCGTCGGTGAGGGCGCGGCGCCCCGGGTTGAATCGCGCCGCGGTGGCGATGTAGATGTGCGGCGCCCGGAAGTATGGTTGGGTCTGGTTGATGTAAATATGCTCGGGCGGCGCCCCGCCAAAGGACATGTCCTCGGGCTTGGTCCAGTTGAGGAAGTCGGGCGATGTCGTGCGCGTCACCCAGCGGACGCCGTTTCTGAAGGTGCGGAAGTAGCAGAGGTAGCACCGTTCGCTCGACGACCAGAAGCCGATGTTCTGGGAGTCGAAGGCGCCCTCGGTGATCAGGGCGCGCTCGGACACCTTGTTCCAGTGCACGCCGTCCGGGGAAACGAATCCAAACAAACCGTCGGCGCCGGTGCCGCCCAGCGCTTTGAAGCGCTCGGCCGCCGGCACGCCGGGGCGGGTGTCGAGGAACGGCGCGAAGTTGTGCGTGACGCTCTTGGGCTCGACCAGGATGACGTTGTTCTGGCGCGTGCCGGCGACCTCGTGGAGGCCGAGGCTGGGCCGTGTCCAGTGGATGCCATCCGGACTCTCGGCGCAGCAGGCGACTTCGCGGCTCCCGGGCGCGCCGTCGCCGCCGGTGGGCGAGGGGCGTCCGCGGTAGTACATGAGATAGCGGTTTGTGTCCTGGATCACCGTGACGTAGGCGCTGACGATGCCTTCCCAGGGCTGGTCCAGGCGGAGGGCGGCCCCGGCGGGCACCGGGTGATGGAGCCGCAGTTCGAGGCACTCGAGCCGCTCGATCAGGAAGCGGTCGACCATCAACTCGCGCCGGGTGCCCAGGTCGATCGGGTCCTGGGCATTGACGACACTTCCGGCCGCCAGGAGCCAGCCGGCCAACAACATCACGCGCGTTCTCATCGGATCAGATCGGATAGTCAAGGGCTTCCGGGATCATGGTTTGGGTCAGGGCTTCGGCGGCGCGGTCTTTGGCGAGGCGGCAGCCGGTGAGGCATCCATCGAGCTTGGCCCGCAAGCACAGGAACGGTTCGAGGCTGGCTTCGGCGGCGCAGGGACCGGCCTTGCGCGGGTGCGCATCGCCGGGCTCCGTGACGTCGGAGCAGGCGCGTGCGGAGCTTTGGATGCCGGGGATGATGGCTTCGAGCGAGGCGAGTTCGTCATCGCCGTAACAGGCGTGGCAAGCCTCGGCCGTCCAGGCAGGGTGGCGGTTGTAGCCGAACACGATTTCGGCGGCGATGCGCCCGGTCTCGCCGGCTGCGCGGGCGCTTTGGACGTGGCAGAGGTCGGTGAAGAAGCGGACGAAGCCAGCCAACCCTTCGGCGAGCGCCGGGTTCGCGGCGCCCTGGGTGTCGAGTTCGATGACATCGAGGATGAACTGGCGGGCGGCGAGCAGCCAGCACAGGGCGTCGGCCAGGGGGAACGTCACGCCCTGGCGTGTCTTGTGATAGAGCTTGTCGCCGTCGGCATCGGTCGCCTTCTGCACGTGTTCGAGGGTCCAGAGCCAGAGGCTCATGGCGGTGGCCAGCGTGCAGGCCCCCGTGCCGGGGCGGTCCGAGGCGATCCGGCGCATCTCGGCGATCCACTGTCGGAACTGGGCGAGGAAGAGTGGATTTGTCATGGTGATCGAGAGCTGGAGGCGCTGCACGGCCTCCGGGCCCTCGTAGGTGGCTTCGAGTTGGGCATCCATCCACTTCTGACCCAGGAAGCCGGGGCAGTCTTCCGTGACGCCGTAACCGCCCATGAGGCTGACGGCCTCGCGCATCATCGTGGCGCCGTGCCCGGTGTTCCAGAGCTTGCAGGCCGGGCAGAGCACGTTGGCCAGCGAGTCGAGGAGGACGAACCGGACCAACGGTTGATTGCGCAGGGCGGCGAAGCGGGAGCTGTCGCGGCGATCGTCCGGCTGGCCGCAAAGGGCGAGATACTCGAGAGCGTCGGTGTGCGTCGCCGCGAGGGCTTTGAACGCGGCGCGTCCGGTCAGCTTCTTCTCGGCGAGGTAGGCGTCGCGTTGTTTTTCGAGCGGATCGAGTTCATCGAAGATTCGGGCGGCGGCGAAGCCGAGCGATGCGCTCGCCTCGCCGGCGGCCCAGATGTCGACAAGGCGCTGGACGGTATCCTGCTTTTGTTGAAGACCGAGTTCGTAACGCGGCGTGCCGGGCGCGCCTTCGCCGCCGCGGAACCGGCGCCGTTGGTAGGCCATGATCGGCTCGATTGCGGACAGCAGTTTGGCGGCGGTCATGAGGCCCACGGTGACGCGGGTGCGCCGGAACACGGCTTCGATCACTTCGCTGTGCGAGTAGTTCGGGATGACGACTCCGTCCTTGACTGTGTACCCGCCCACAATCCGGTCCGCCGGCACGCGCAGGCTGAAGACGGGGTCGGTGGTCGAGGAGAGTTGGTGGACGAGCTTCTTGGTGGGCGTGCCACGGTCCCAGGTCCCCGGATCGCCCTCTTCGAGGATCACCAGGCAACTGCCCTTGATGCGGGGATCGCCCGACTCAACCGCCGCCGTCACCACGTTCGCAAAGCCCATGTTCGTGATGAACCGGCCCCGCTTCTCGACCTGGAGAACCGGTTCCTGGCCCGCCGGCCAGTCCGCAACTCGCACCCGCCCGGCCAGCATTCCGGTCTCTACCCCAACGAATGGCAGAGGCTCGGTCAGGGCAAAGGCGGCGCGGACCTGGCGGCGGTCTTCACCCG
>DAOOQY010000134.1:8457-8703 GCA_035389025.1 Verrucomicrobiota bacterium | reverse complement strand
AGGATATCACACCGCAGGACTACGTGCGGGACGTGCTGCGGATTCATCCGGATGATTACGTCGAGTTCATGTCGACGCTCGAAGCCCCGTTTTGGACCAAGGCCGAGTTCAAGGTGCCGGACAACTACTGGCACAGCACCGAGTATCACAACGTGCCGCTGGAAGACTGGTACGCGGGTTTGCGGCAGGCGATCGAGGCGGGTTACTCGGTGGCGGTCGGCGGCGACACCTCCGAGGTGGGCTACG
>DAOOQY010000134.1:0-8447 GCA_035389025.1 Verrucomicrobiota bacterium | reverse complement strand
GAGCGAGGATGTGGGGATTGTGCCCACGTTCGACATTCCCGGCGAATTCATCGACCAGGCCGCGCGCGAGTTTCGTTTCGCCAACAAGACCACGGCGGACGATCATGGCTTGCACCTGGTCGGACACAAACGCATGGGGGACCGCGATTGGTACCTGGCAAAGGACTCCGGCCGCAGCGGTCAGCGGGGCGTGCCCGGCTACTACTTCTACCGCGACGACTACGTGCGGCTCAAGATGCTCACGTTCCTGGTGCACAAGGACGGCGCGCGCGGGCTGCTGGCCCGATATGCCGAGAAGGCGGGCGCGGACTCCGACGCGAAGTCGGCCCGGAACGAATCGAGATGATCTGTTGCCCACGGCGCTTGCTCTTGCCGGGGCGGACGCGCCGAGCGGGGTGACGCTGGACGGCACGGACCTCGGGCCGCTCCGGTTCGCGCGTCTTCAGAAGGCGGTGCAGGCGCATCAGGACGGCGTCGTGCCCGGGCGTCCGCAACTCGAATAGGGACAGACAGATGTCGCGGCTGCCGCGGATTTGCCTCTTGTGGGCGCGCGGGGTCGGGCCTAGGATTGAGGACACACCTAAACAAAGAAACCGATTGAGGCTTATGAAGAAACCAATGTGCTGGGGAATCGCGCGTCGGTTGTGTCGGCTGGCTCTGGGCGTCCTTTGCGGCGTTTCTCTTTGGGCCCAGGCGCCGCGCGGGGCCGGGCCTTACGGCGAGTGGCTCGTGAAAGCCGAGTTCAACGGACGGCAGATGGAATCGATTCTCGCCTTCGCCCGGAATCCTCAGGGCGAGCTGACGGGTCAGTGGATCAGTTTGTGGGGTATGAACGATCTCGAGGACGTGCGGTTCGAGGATGGGCAACTCACCTTCAAGCAGGTGGTGCGTCTGCCCAACGACGAAACCATGACCTCGCAGTTCAAGGGCGCCATCGCCAATCGGCAACTGACCGGCACCGTGTCGAGCGATCGCGGCGAGTACAGCCTGACCGGCGAGCGCCGCCCGCGCATGTCGCGCGCCGTGGGCGATTGGGACATGACGGTCAAGATGGGGGAGCGCGAGTATACCGGAAAGCTCATCATCCGGCCCGGCCCGGACAACACACTCAAGGCGGAATGGAAGAGCGAACGGGGCGAGACGACGATTACGGACGTCGCGCTCGAGCGGAACACCCTCCGGTTCAAGCGCACGACCAAGATGCAGGATCGCGAGTGGTCCTCAACATTCGAGGGAACTCTGCAGCGCGACACGCTGACGGGCGCTTTCACATCCGAGCGCGGCGAGGCTTCGGCTGAAGGCAAGCGGGTGGGGGCGGCCCTGGTTGGCGATTGGATTCTCGAACTGACCACCGACCGCGGCATGCGCAAGCAACGGCTGCGGGTCAATCCCGATTTTACCGGCCTCTACGGCGCGGCGCCGATCGAGAAGATACGGTTCGAGGGCGATCAGGTCGGATTCGACATGGTCCGGCAGTTTGGCGACCGGACGTTCGAGATGAAGTTCGCAGGCAAGCTGGCGGGATCGAAACTCGAGGGCGAATTGAGTTCCGAGCGCGGCAACACCAAAGTGACCGGCACGAAGGTTGTTCGGGCGATGGGCGCGCGCGAGGCCCGGTAGGTCCGGCGGCCCCTTACCGCCATTTGCAACGGCGCGCAAGGACCTCGATCGAGTTCCTGATCTTGGCCACCTGCTCCGCCTGCTCACGGCGCAACTGTCCGCGCAGTGGGGCGGACTGCGGTCCGCTCCAATGCCGGCGCAGTGCGGTCACGGTCAAGGCGAGGTTCTGGCGGTCCCCCGTGGTTTCCTGGGCGGCAATCAAGGCGGCGAGCAGGGTGTCGCGGGCCTGGCGCTTCCGGCGGAGGCCGAGTTCGCGCAGGTAACGCCACCAGCGCAGTGTCCGGCGGAACTCGTGTTGGTCCGTGGCGCTCAGTTCTGAATATCGAGGCAACGCCTTGCGGACCGCGGCTTGATAGCGCCGTTCGAGCTTGCGGGCGCGCTTGGCCAGGCGGGCTGGGGCAGTGTCGGGTTCAGCGACCTTCGCCAGAGCGGTGAGCATGTCCGGGGGCGGGGGCCGGAGCCGGCGGCGCCTTGCGCGCCAGAGGCGATCCCGGGTTTGTTGGCACGCCTCGGACGCTGCCGAACTGTTCTGTTCCTTCCGCAGCCATTCGATCGCGACATCGAGGTCGCGGACGGGACTGGTGAGCTTCGAGATTTTATGGGCCCACGCGCGAAAGCCGGCCACGACATGCCGATCGAGCAGGGGGCGACCCACGCGCACAAACAGCCGCAATCGTCGCAACGTGACCCGCAACTCATGGATTTGGTCAGCGTCGCCCTGCCGACGACATTGACGAATCAACGGGCGCAATGCGGAGAGCAGGCGCTGCCGGCCTCGCAGCCAGTGTCTGAAGAGTTTCCTGGGCTTCATGACCATCGACAAGACTGCGGGGCCTCGCGCGGCACCGGCGCAAAAGGGGGTTGAAAAGCGCTGCGGGAGCCGCGTGGGGACACGAGTGGCTTGTTCACGATGAGCGCGGCCCGGCGTCCACGCCGGGCTGCGCCTGATCCGGTTGTTGGAAAAGCGAACCGGGCAATCATACCCGCCGATGAAGGGCGGGCAACACTGCGCGTGTCACATTTGTGTGACGAAAACCGGGAGCCGCCGGCGTTTGGTTGCGGCCTTGCCGCGCCAACCCGCATATTCCACACCCCGTCGGTGCATATGGCGGTCAGACTTCGCAGGATGACTGCTATGCGGGTTAGCGGCCCGTTGTGCCGGCCGTTTCGAGCGCGGCGTTGATCATGAGTGTCTCGCTGACGTTTTCGAGTGTGAGAAGGCCGACGATGCGTCCGTCGGACATCACGGGCAGCGTGGCGCACTGGAGGCTGTGCATGGACTCGACGGCCCGTTTCAGGAATGCGGCCTCATCCACCGTGGCGCATTGGCGGCACATGACTTCAGTCACATGCGCGTGGCGGCGGCCTTCGGAAAGCGCCTTGACGAGGTCATTGCGGCGCAGCATGCCGACCGGCAGTCCGTTGTCGAGCACAGGGAAGTCCTGTTGCGATCCGGAAAGCAGTTCGGTCACGGCGGTGTCGAGCGTGTCCTGAGTCGAGAGCGCGCGGAAACGAGTCATCATTCCGTCTCGGACCCGGAGGCCGTCGAGCGCCGACTGCATCTCGACCGCGCTGGCTTCGGCCTGGGCGCCCAGGAACACGAAGATGGCAATGAAGACCAGGAACGGATTGTAGAAGAAGCCGAGGATGCCGAAGAGGATGGCCATGGCCTGGCCGATATTGGCGGCGATGGCCGTGGCGCGGCGTCGTCCGAGGCGCATGGCCAGCAAGGCGCGCAGGACACGCCCGCCGTCCATCGGGAAGGCCGGCAGCATATTGAACAGGACGAGGAAGATGTTCACCACCAGCAAGCGTTCGAGCAATGAACCCTCGGTCACGCTGAGTCCGTGGACCGGTTCGAAGGCCCGCGCGAGCCAGAGCCAGGCGGACAGGATGGCGGCGATCGCCACGTTGACCGCGGGTCCGGCCACGGCGACCCAGAACTCCTGGATCGGTTTCTCGGGCATTTTTTCGAGGCGGGCGACGCCGCCGATCGGCAGCAGCGTAATGTCCTGAGTTCTGACGCCGAAGCGGCGGGCCATCAGGGCGTGTCCGAATTCGTGCAGAAGCACGCAACCGAACAGGACCAGGAAGAACCCGACACCGGCGATCGCCGCCTCGATGCGTTGCGTGTTGCGCCAATGAACGTAAGCCAGGAAGCCGAGCAGCAGCAGGAACGTGAAGTGTATGAAGACGTCGATCCCAAACAGTCTCCCGACTTTGATAGACCATTTCATCGCATTTCCTCTGGTGCCAGAGCAGGGGCGATTGGCTCAATTCCATCCGCGCCGGAAGCCCAGCCTGAATGTATGACTGGCGCGCGTTCGCATCCGCCCGTGCGGCTATCCGAGAAACTCCCATTGGATGCCGACGCGCTTGAGGGCGTAGCCCAGTTCCTTCGAGTAATCGCCATAGCCGGTCATCCAGTGAAAACCGGGCATGCGCTGGGCCAAGTGGAGGCTGTCGCACTTGAAACGGATGTCAATCTGATCGCGACAAATTGCCAGGAACGGGCTGTCGACGATTTCGCCCAGCAGGCCCACCCAGCGATCCGCTTTGAAGCCGGGCAGGATGTTCGTCGTGATTTGGCCTTTGCGCATCTCGACCTTCGGCGCCGCGCCGTAGTCCGACTCGAAATGCGTCATGATCCGCGCCGGTTCGACTGTCTGGCCGTCCATCTTCCGAGGGCCGGTGCAGTGGGCCAGAGTGATCAGGCCCTCGTGGGGGTAGGTGGGGTCGTTGAGGAAGACCGGGCGTCCGGCGATGTTGCTCAGCAGGATGCCCGACGGCACGACGACGAAATCCGATTCGCAAAAGGCCATGTATCCGTCGTCGTTGAGGGTGCTGAGCGTCAGGCATGCGGTGGTTTCAGACATCGGCATGATGGTGCCCATGCACTCATTGATCGTGATCGCCCGGCAGTCCGCCTGCTTCATGACGGCTCGGAAGATCTGGTCGAGCAGCATGGCGTTTTCGACGAACTTGAGATCGGTCTCGAGTGTCGTGCCCGGCAGCTTCAGATAGGCCTCGGCCCGCTCTTGGGCCAGCGCCACGGCGGCCTGATCCGCCCGTGCCGCCTTGATCATCTCCGCCAGGTCCGGGTAGGACACCGTCTGGATGTCGAGTTTGAAACGTTCCTTTGCCAGTTCGGGCGCTCTGGGGTGCGCCCAACCGCTGGCGCCGCCGATTGCGACGATGCGGCTGCTCATCGTATTCCTCAATCCGCACAGCGCACGCAATCTCCAGAGCACCTCGCCCAGGTTGTCCACAACCACATCCTGTTCGTCGAAGTTCTTCGTGACGCGTTCGTCCGAGTGGCCCCGCAACTGGATGGGGCTGACGATTTCGTACCACAACGAGACCGGGCCGGACTTATGCCTCACGAAGTAGATGACGTCTTTGCCTTGGTCGCGCAACTGCTGGAACACGTGCGACGGTCCGCCCGCTGCGTAGAGCAGGACCGTGTCGGCGTCCGCCAGACCCGCCGCGCCCTCGAGTTGCTTGGGATCGCGAATGGCTGTGACAGGCAGGAACTCGACGGGGAAGTCGGCGCTCGCCCGCAGTGTGTTCAACTCTTCGAGGATGCGGGCGGTTTCGGCCTTGGCGTCTTCCTCGGTCTGGATGCCGCCCCAGGGCCGCCAACTGGTCTTGGGCGCCCGCTGGGGGGTGGCGTACGTCAACACGGGTTTCACCCGCAACGGCCTGCGGGCAGGCGGAACGAGCAGGGCGCCATCGGTTCCGGCCACATCGGTCCACGGAGCCCAGGCAAACGCCATGCTGCCCACCGCGACGCCGCTGATGCCGCCCAGAAAACTGCGGCGCGAAATGCCGGCGCCCTCTTCAGAGGCATGCGCGTGCGGACAACAATGGGCGTGGCAATGCGGTGTATGATCGTGTTCTGACATAGTGAATTCCTCCGGGCAAGAGACACCTCCTGCCATTCGATTGGATGGCAAGGTGGCTGGTGGTCACAGGCCTCTCTTTACCGAATGGAAAGGCGCCCGACAACAGAAAAGTCCCGCAGAAAAGTCCGGCTGTCGAACATAGGCAATTTATCCGTCCACATTTTCACGCGCATGCGCGGCGCGGGAATGAGTCCGTGCCATGTCGTTCTGGCAAGGACGAGGATCAACGCCGACCTATCCCCCGATGCGGGACGGCTACAAATCGGTTCATGGTCCTCGCGCGCATTCAACGGTTGATGTGGGAACTTCCGGTCAGTCCCCCCGAAGAACGAAGTACCCTCTCCCCGGCGGGCGGGGAGAGGGTGCCGTGCAGCGGGCTGCCGGACAGGGAGCAGACGCTAGAGTTTAACCCGATAGAACTTGGCCGTGCCGCTGGTGGGGACGGCCAGGTAAGGGGCCTTGGCGCCGGCGACCGGCGTGTACGGACCCTGGACGGTCTCCGCCGATTCGAGGGTCCCGGCCTGCCAGATCAGCGAGATTCCGGCCTCGGTCCTGCCGAGTGTGAGCGTCACGGGTCCTGCGCTGTCGAAGCTCCGGCCTTTCTGGCCGACGGTGTAGATGGCCTGGGCCTCGTACGTCGCGAGCGCGCGGCGCCACACGCCCACATCGTCGATCTGGAACGTGCCGTCCTCGCCGTAGGTTCCGCTGGCCTGGCCGATGTTGATCGGTGTGCCGGTGGTGACGTTCCATGTGCCGGCGAGGGACCGGACGTCCTTGAGCATGCCATCGATGTAGGTGGTTGCATCGCCCTGGCGGTCAAAGGCCACGACGATGTTGTGCCACTGGCCGTCATTGAGGACGGAGGCGGTGTCGCCCTGGTAACCGACGCCAGGCCACGCGGCGGGGGCGTCGAAGTCGTTCAGGCCCCACCAGAGGCCTGTTTGATTGTAAGCCGGACAGATGGTGAAGCCGGCGCCGCCCATCGAACTCTGTGTGTTCGAGATGAACGGCAAATCGCCCGGGAGCCCCGAGTACTTGACCCACATCGAAACCGAGAAGTCGACGTCGGCTCCGAATGCGAGGTCCGCGGGTGTTCCGAGCGTGACGTGATTGTAAACGCCCTCGGCTGTGATCGTGTTGTACTCGAGGGCCTGACCAAGCTTGCCGGGCACAAAGACGGGTTCCCCCACCTTCGTTCCGTGATTGCCCCGTCCCGAGCCGTCCTGGTAGTCGCCGTCGAACTTGAGATGCAGCACGAGGCCGTCAGCCAGGTTGATGAACTCGGGAGGAGGCTTCACGCCCAGCGTTGCGGGCGAACTGGTCACGGAGCGCCCGGCATTCGACACCTTCACTGTGTATGTCCCGGCGTCGGCGTAGGACGCGGCGGCCAGCGCGTAGCTGCTCCGGACGGCGCCCGGAATGTCGGCTCCGTCCTTCTGCCACTGGAAGGTCAGCGGGACGCTGCCGGTCGCCTGGACGTTCAGGGTGAAAGGCGCGCCGACTTGGATGATGTCGGACTTGGGTTGCGCGACGATGGTGGCGGGGATCGGCCCTGCGTACGCGCCGGTCCTTCCCGCGGTGTTGAGCGATGCGATTTCCGCTTCCGTCAGGGGGCGGTCGTAGATGACCACATCGTCGATCATGCCGTTGAAGAAGCGTCCGGTGCCGCTGTCGCTGGCGAATCGGAGCGTGCCGTTGAACTCCTCGGTGGCATGGTTCACGGTGTTGATGTTGTAGTAGAGGCCCGTGCCATCGTCGCAGTAGACAGTGGCCTGGGTGGGTTCGACCACCAGCGCGACAAAGTTCCATACACCGTCAAGCGGGTACATGCCCGACTGGAAGTTGTAAGTTTCTGCGGCGTCGTTCCAATGGTACCCGATCTGGCCGCCCGTTTGGTAGTCCAGTCCGGCGACCGTGTTGCCGCCGCGGCAGAACACAAGCCCGTCGTAGTCTTCCTGGGCCCCGTTTGGCTTGATCCAGGCCACGATCGTGATGGTGGCCGAGTTGAGGTTGAGCGGGTCGAGAACCTCGACCATGCCCGAGTTGTTGAACGAGTACGCCTTGTTCTCGGCGTCGAATCCCTGGAAGTCGGGCGGCACCGGACCGGTTCCGTTGATCGTGGCGCCGCTGCGGACCGCGCCGTCGCGGCCGCCCCAGTAATCGTAAGCGACCGCCCCGCTGGTTTCGTCCAGGCGCCAGTATCCGACGGGCCCGAGGTCAGTCGCTGTGGCGGCCAGCTTGCTCGGGGCGAGGATTGCCAGGGTCGCCGAGGCGTCAAACGCGCCGTAGGGGTTGGTGATCACCACGGTGTAAGTGCCCGCGTCGGCTGGCGTCAGGTCCTTCATGACAAGGGCTGGGCCAGTGGCGCCCGGGATGGGCGCGTCGTTGAATTCCCACTGGTAGGTGAACGGGTGGCTGCCAATGGCCGCCACCTGGAAGGTGACGGTACCATTCACGAAGCGCACCGCGGATTGAGGCGTTTGAGTGATGATCGGCGGGCTGGTCTGCACGGTGAGCGCGAGCGCCTCACTGATCAACTCGCGTCCGCCGGCCGTGGCGACGACGTCGTAACTGCCCGAATCCGCGACCTGGGCGTTCGCAAGCACCAGTGTCGCGCCCGTCTGCCCGGCCAGGTTCTGGCCGTCCTTGCGCCACTGGTAGGTGATGGGCGCCGAACCGGCCACGCCCGTCTGGAAGGTGACACTCATGCCCTCGAAGACCGGGTCGGCGGGGGCGCGGGTGATCGAGAGGACGCCTGGGAGCGCGGCGTCGAACAACGCCTTGACCTGATCGTACGACAACGCCTTGTCGAACATGGCGAACTCGTCCAGGGCGCCGCGATAGATGCGTGTTGTCTGGTAGTTGTCCCAGCCCAACTCGAGCGTGGTGCCGCTGAAATCGTGCGCCGTGTGCGCGTACACG
>DAOOQY010000133.1:0-8709 GCA_035389025.1 Verrucomicrobiota bacterium | reverse complement strand
TACAGCCAGAAGCGGAACCTGGACAAGTTGCAGCAGCCTTACGATGTGCCTCAGAGCCTCGATTACGACCTGTGGCTGGGTCCGGCCCAGTTTCGGCCCTACACTCCCTTCTGGGTGCACTGGAACTGGCGCGGTTGGATGCCCTTTGGAACCGGCACCATCGGCGATTGGTTCTGCCACGTGATCGACCCCTCATTCTGGGCGCTGGACCTGGGAGAGCCCTCGAGCGTTCAAGCCGAGGTCAGCGACTACGATCCGGCCAAGCACGGCCTCACCTACCCGCCTGGGACGAGGATCACCTTCGAGTTCCCCGCCCGGCAGGACCGCGGCCCGGTCAAATTGGTTTGGCATGACGGGAACAACACCATCCCGCGGCCCGCCGGCTTCGACAAGGATGACAAGGTTCCCGGCACCGGGGCGATTCTCTTTGGCGACAAAGGGATGATTGTCCACGGTTCGCACGGGGCGGGCGGCTGCACCCTCGCCCCGGAGACGCTCATGGACCAGTACTCGGGCAAGAACGCTCCGGCGCAGAAAGTCCCTCGAGTCAAGAGCCATGCGTGGGACTGGCTCGAGGCCATCCGCACGGGCCGACAGGCCGGTTCGGACTTTGGTTACGGGGGTCCGCTGACCCAGGTGGCCTTGCTGGGCGCCATCGCCATCCGTTACCCCGGCCAGGTGCTCGAGTGGGACACCACAGCCAAGAGATTCACCAACCGTGAGGAAGCCAACTCCTATCTCATGCCCCCAGTCCGGCCAGGCTGGGAATTGTAAGCAACCTCGATTCTGATGAAGCCCGCCACAAACCTCATCCGCTGTGCCGGCTTGGTGCTGGCAGTATCGCTTCTGCTCCCGCTGGCAGCCGCCGAACCGAAGCCGGAGCAGGAACCGCCGGTCGTCGATCCCGGCCCGGTCGGCAGCCCTCCCTCGGATGCCATCCGCCTGTTTGACGGCAAGGACCTATCCCAGTTTCGCGGCGAACGCGGCGCCGAGCCGCAATGGAAAGTGCTGGACGGCGTGATCGAGGTCACGCCCACCGGCGGAATCTTCTCGAAGGAAGAGTTCAGCGATTGCCAGTTGCATGTGGAATGGGCATCGCCCGCCGTCTCGAAAGGGGACGGGCAAGGCCGCGGCAACAGCGGCGTCTACCTAATGGGCCGTTACGAGATTCAGGTGTTGGACAGTTGGAACAACAAGACGTATCCGAACGGTCAATGCGGCGCGTTCTACGGCCACAACCCACCCTTGGCGAACGTTTGCCGACCTCCCGGGCAATGGCAGTCTTACGACATCATCTTCCATCGGCCGAGAAAGCTGGCGGATGGCACAGCCCAGCCCGGCTCATTCACCGTCCTGCATAACGGTGTGCTCATCCAAGACCATGTTCCGGTCGGCGTCGAATCCACCACCGCCGCGCCGTTGCAGGGCCTGGCCGACAAGGGGCCCCTGTTCCTCCAGGATCACAGCAATCCGGTGCGCTATCGGAATATTTGGATTCGCCGCTTGGAGCGTGTGAGTTCTGCACGTCCGAGAGGCCGGGCAAGCTGCTGTTCCGGGTGAAGGAGATCAGGGTCAAGGTTGCGGTGCGGTCGCAGGCGAGGGATGGCTCTGCCAGACGATGTCCTTGGCCTCCTTCGCCTTCTCGGAGTCGGGTGCGGAAATGACACCGCCGTCGTCGCGGCCGTCCAGGCCGACGGAATAGAGGACGAATCGATCGGGGGCTTCACGACGGTACTTGAGCCGACCGCCATTGATCGGATCGGGAGGCAGTCGATCGAGGAAGCCGGGTGAGAGTTGTTCCAGGCTTTCGGGATAACTGGCCTTGGCCAGGCGATGCCGTTCGAGAGCGCAGGCCACACGGGCCAGGGTGACGGTCGCCTGGCTCCTGGCGGCTTTCTCGAGGCCTTTCTCGATCGCCTTCAGGAGCATGGGCGTGAAAATGTTGTAGGGGGAATGCCGGCCAAAGCGCTCGCGGACGGCCTGGTCGGCGGCCGTTGGCTGCACTCGAACGCTGGGACCGGCCGGATTCAATCTGGCAAGCAGGACCTCCTGGTACGCCCGGACGATGTTGATCCGGTTGCGGTAGATGACGGCGGCAGGCCACCAACGCACGGCAGCGCGCATTGCTTTCATCTCGGACGAGTCCCGTTTGTCTTCGTTGCCGGAGGGCCAGCCCAGCATTGCCAGCGCAAAGGCGCGTTCTCCCCGCAGACCGCGCTGCATTTCGGCCACCATGTTCTGTTCCCGAAGGAGTTCCTCCAATCGGACGAGTTCAGCCTCGGACCAGCGGTGTTCGGCGAGACCGGCCCAGAGAGGTCCGATGGCGATTTCGGCTGTTGCGATTTGCACCAGCATGCCAATCAGCAGCGGTTGACTGCCGGCAGCGCGACTCAATGCAAGCATCGTCTCGAAATCGGTCAGCGCCGCGGCCGGGTTGCCGGCCACCAATTCTGTCCAGCAAGAGGCGCGAAAGGGATAAACGAGGCTCTTCAGCCTTGCGAGTTGGGGCAAGAGCGCTTCCGGGTCGAGCGCGACGTTTGGCGAGAGTTGGCAGGCCGGTCGACGCGTCGCGTCGCGGATCTCATCGAGGGTTTGCTTGTCGTAGTCGAGCAGAAAGCGGAGGTCTTCCAGCGGAGTCCCCGCCGGCCTGTCAAGCAACGCCGTCCAGGCCGGGGAGCCAGGCGCCTGGTCGGCGGCTCCGGCACTGCGAATCGCACTTTCAGGCAGCCCGTATCGTTTGGCCATCTCCCTCGCCCTGTCTCCGCCATCAGTCGCTTTGTTTCCGGCATCGGTCGCCCGGAGTTCTGTCTGCCAACGGGCGAGGTCGATCACCGCAGCCTTCCGCCAGTCGCCCGGCCCAGGCAAATGACCGGCCCAGGCCAACCGTTGCTGGAGTTCGTGGCAGGCGTTGGTATCCGCGTAGTCTGGGCCGGATTTCGCGGAATTGATGTCGAATCCGAAACAGGGGGCCAAGGCCGGTGTGGCAAGGAAGTTCTCGTCGGCGGGCACCGGCGACGGCGCCAAGTCGGGCCAGTCGAGCTTTTCGCCGTTTGCCTCGAGTTCCTGCTTACAGGCATTCCAGGCGCGTTTGGCGCGGTATCCCTCGATGACGACGACCAGGACGGTGAGCGTGATGAGGGCCACAGCGACAAACGCGATTCGTTTCAGCCATTTGAAAAGGCGGGATTCGCGGGGACTCTTCATAGGATTTCGCATCAAGCGGGCAGGTGCGCCACGGGATGTTCGCGGCCACCGAAGCCGGGAGTCGGGCGCTCCGTTTCGGTCCGCGGCGGCTGAGGTTCTGCGCCGGTGGTCAGGGCGATGACGGCGGGGTTGGAGAACAATCGCCAGTAGACAGCCGCGACGCGGGCGCTCTCCCGCTCCCGAGCCATTTCGGCCGGGCTCGGCGCGGCAGCGCGGCTCAGGATGAAGATGGCGGTCCAGCAGGTGGCGAGGCCGACCCAGGCCACCGGATGAGGCCAGAGCCAGAACCGAAGCCGGTCGGCCAGAGAGGTCCGGGGCGCCCCCGGGCTGGTTGTTCTGGCGCTTGCCCGGGCGGCGGCGAGGATTTCATCACGCCAGGCACCGGGCGCCGCGCGCAACGGCTGCTGTTCGAGGAGTTGTTCCAAAGGATCAGAGTTCATCGGATCATCGAATCTCGTCGTAGAGGGGACGCAGGCGCGCTCGGAGTTTGTCTAAGGCGTAGCGATAGCGGCTGGCGGCGGTGTTGACGGAGATTTCCAGGGTCTCGGCAATCGCGTCGAATCTCATTCCTTCCCAGAGTTTGAGATGCACCACGGCGCGCTGGTCGGGCCCCAGTTCCGCCAGGGCCTCATCGAGTTCCCGCCGCAGACCGGCTGCATCCGGATCGCTGGCCGGCGCGAACAACTCCGCCGAGTCGGACGCCCAGGCGTCGTTCCGGCGACGGTGGGCATTGCACCGGCGCGCCCAATCCACCGACGCGTTGTGGGCCATCCGCAGCAGGAAAGCGCGCTCGTCGCGGACGCCGGACACCAGTTCCGGGCGTTGGGCGATTCGGCAGAACACCGACTGCAGCAGATCGCGCGTGTCCGCTTCGCTGCGCGTCAGGTTCAGCAGATAGCCGAAGAGCGACGTCGCGTGCGCGTCGTAAAGGCGGCTGAGTTCGGCGCCATCAAGCATCACCAACAACAGAGACGAACCAAGGCGCGGTTTTTGTCTGCACGATCTTTCGGCGCGCCGCTCGCCCGCAAGTCCTCCAGATCCGTTGGAACTCGGACGCGCTCACGGTCAGGGCGTCATCCTGGGCCCGCGCGCGGAAGGCGAGCGTGGCCAGGCCGATGGCTGCGACAAAGACCAAGGGCAGGCTGGTGTTCCTGATCATCGTCGAACGTCTCGAAGGTTCAAAGTCTCCATGCTGACTTCTCTTGGGAACTCCGGCTTCGCGGTGGCAAAGAGTGGCGAGAAGTGCAGGGCTGGGCGGCGTCGGCAGGAGGAGAGTTGGAGGAGATCTCACTCGCGGGTTAGCCGGTAGAAGCCCACGGCCTCTTCGAATTGCATGATTGTCAACGTGGAGGTGCCAGCGGGGAGGTCGTGCGTGCCGTGCAAGGTCCACAGGTCCAGATCGCGTGAGGTCTCGAGGGCGAAGCGTCCGGCGGCGGCGCTGGACACGGTCAGCACGATTGAACCCGGCGGTTCCCAACGGATGCCGACGAACTCCGGAGCGGCGGCGCCGCCGATCGTGAAGCTCTGCTCGGCGGCGAACGGGCCGCCGGCGAAGGAATGATCAATCGCCTGAACGCTCCAGTAGTAGGTGCCGGGGCCCAGCCCGCGCAGGGTCCACCGGCCGCTGTGCCAGGCGCTTCCAGGTGCAACCACGTGCCGCCAGCCTGTCTGTCGATCAGCGAGGGGGCTCACGATGTCCACGCCGCCCGGCGTAGTGCCGACGCGGAGGTTGTAGGTCAAGCCACCCGCCTGGTCGACATCCGTCGCCGGCCTCCACGTGAAGATCACCGCCTGGTCGGTGATCGAAGTCCCGAGACCCGATGGCGGGCCGGGAGGCGTGTTGGTTCGTGGAGCATTGTTGCGCCGCAGCGCGGTCATCGAGACCAGGTCGAGATCGCTGTCGCCGTCGAAATCGCCGAAGGCGTTGGCCTCGCCAAAGCCGCCTTCCCAATCCCGGGTGGGCGGACTGATATCTTTGAAATGTCCGCGTCCGTCGTTGAGGTACAACTTGAACATGTCAAACAGACCCCACCCCTCTCCCTTGCCAGTGTAGGCGAGGTCCAAATCCCCGTCATTGTCGAAGTCCAGCCACCAGGCGCGGCCATCGGCCAGCGGTTCGAGGCGGGCGAGTTCGGCAAACACCTCGCCGTTTTCCTGACGGAGCACGAGGACATGGTTGGTCGAACGGTTGCCGATCATGCCGGTGCCACCGAGCGCCAAGTCCAGCCGGCCATCGTTGTCGAGATCGCCCCAGGCGACGAAGCCACCGCAGAGCTGCGGGAGGACGACGCCGGAGTCGGTGAAGGCGCCGGCACCATCATTGCGGAGGAGGCGGGTGAACGCGCCGGTCGTTGCTCGATTGGTGCTGCCGATCACGCACACGTCGAGGTCTCCGTCTCCGTCGTAATCGGCCCAGGCCATCGCCGGCAGCGACAGGCGCGGCAAGACAGCGGCGAGGCCGGTGAATTGCAGCGCGCCGTCGTTACGCCAAACTTGCGTGGTGAAAGCCGACGCGGGCTGGAGGTTCGTCAAGCCGCAAGCCATCAAGTCCGGATCGCCGTCACCGTCATAGTCAGCCCAACTGAAAGCCGCGTCGGTGAATCCGGGCACCAACGGGGCGGGCAAGCTCAGGAAGGTCTGCGGGAATCCGGGAACCGCCCCTGGTGGACGATTGGTGTAGACCTGGGTCGTTCTTTGGCCCGAACGCGAACCAGTGACCGCGAAGTCCACCCACCCATCAGCATTGGCATCCGCCAACGCAATCGGCCCGGCGATCTGGTTATGGGTCGTCTCGCCGTAGGCGAGGTTAGTCCCGTTCCGGTTGGCGATCCAGTTAATGTTGCCCAGCAAATCCAACCAGCCGTTGGCATCCACATCCGCCCAGGCCACATCGTCGCCCGGGTCGCGGGGAAGCAGCAGCGCCATCGAGAAGTCCTCGACGCTCAAGGTGACTGGCCGGGTCGTTTGCCCGCCATGCTGGTCACTCGCGGTCAACACCACTCGCACGATCCCCCGCTGGTCGGGCGCGGGGGTGAGCGTCACGGTCCGGTTGGTTCCGCTTCCGCCCAACACGATGCCGGACGGGGCGAGGAGGTTGGTGTTCTGGCCTAACATCGGGGCAACTGCCGCGGTAAACTCGAGCAGTTCGACCGGCGTCTCCAGGTCTGACACATGCACCGTCAGCGGCGCCCCCGGCACGTTCGGAAATGTGATCACCCGCGTCGTTGTCGGGCTGAGCAACGGGGCGGTGTTCGGGATCAAGAGAGTCGCGTCCGGACTCGACACCATGCCGGCGGCGTTTTCCGCCACGAGACGGAAGTGGTAGGAGACCGCCGTCTCGATGTTTGCCAGCTCGTTCGTCACGCCGACCGGAAGCACCCCTTCACCCAATGCCCGGGGCGTGGTCGAGGTCCCGTACGTCGTGTTGGTCCCATACTCGAACCACACCGTGGTCAGGGCCCCATTGGGAATGACCACCCCGCTCAAGGTCGCGTGTTGGTAACGCACATCCGTGGCGGTGACGTCCTCCACGCGCGGCGGTCCCGGCGGGATGGTGAACTGGGTCTCGCCGGCGAAGGGCGACGCCGCGTAGCCCAGATCGACCGCCTGCACGCTCCAGTGGTAGACGCCCGCCAGGAGGTTCGTGAGAATGAGGCGCGGGATCGTGCCCGCGTTTCCGCGCCGCGGCGCCAGCAAGCGGCCGGTCGCCACATCCGCGTTCGGCGTCACGAGGTCCACCCCGCCGGCACTGCGCCCGACACGCACGTTGTAGGTCAGTCCGCCCGACTGGTTCACGTCGGTGGCGGGCGTCCAGACGAGTTCGACCGACCCGTTCGGACCGACGGTTGCCTGCAGCGCGCCCGGCACGGTTGGGAGCGGGTTGCGGCTGAGGGTCTCGTTGCGGAACAGGCGCAGGCTCGGCACGCCATTCGCAAACCCGGTCAGGGCGAAATCCAGGTCGCCGTCACTGTCGTAGTCCGCCCAGGCGAGCGCGCCGAAGCCCGCCCCGCGAAAGGGCAGGTCGGCGACGGTGAACTCGGGGGTTGGCCCGGTGCTCACGTTGCGATGCAGACGAAGGAATCCGACACTACCCTCCGCTTCGTCCGTCGTGCTCAGATCGAGACGGCCGTCGTTGTCGAAATCGGCCCAGGCAATGGCCAGGCCGCCGGCGTCGGGAAGGTCCAGCGGCGCCTGCTGCGCGGCATCGTGGCGGACCAGCTTGAGGAGGCGCTGTGGCGACGGATATGACTCGCCGGTGAACGCCGCATCGAGGTCACCGTCATTCTCGAAGTCGGCCCAGTCCATGAAGTACGGCCAGGCCGAACCGGAGAACTCGCCTTCGGTTGCCGCGAATTCCAGTCCGGCTCGATTGCGCAGGAAGACCAGCTTCATCTGGTCGCCGGTCGCCGTCGAGTGCATGTAGGGGTAAACGATGTCGGGCCAGCCGTCGTGGTCCCAGTCGTCCACCAGCGGCGGACGGGCGTTCTGCGGCAGCGCCAGTTCCCAGCGCAAGGCCCAGGGCTTTCCCGGTTCGTTCACGTAGAGACGGAGGCGGCGCAAATCGAGGTCGCTTGATTGCGGCTCGTCGAAGGCGGCGCCGGCCAGCAGCAGGTCCAAATCGCCGTCCCGGTCAAAGTCCGCCCAGAAAGGCAGGCCGAACATGGTGATCTCGGCGCCCTCAGCGGTGAAGCCCGCCGGGCCGTCGTTCCGGAGGAGTCGAAAGAGGCCGCCGGCGGCGAAGTCGAGGTCGCCGTCGCGGTCGTAGTCGCCCCACGCCGTGGCGCCGGTCACGCTGGTCACCACGGTGAAAGGCCCCCAAATCAGCACACCCGCGTCGTTGCGGAGCAGGTGGAGTTCGTGGCCTGTGGCGGTGTACCCGCCTACCAGCAGGTCGAGGTCGCCGTCTCCGTCGTAGTCGCCCCAGGAGAGCGACGCGCTCCGGAAACCGATGACTTCGAGCGGCACTTCGACAAAGGAGGGAGCGTCGGTGACGCCGCGCGGCGATACCAGGCACGACCACAGAAATGTCCCCAGAAAGAACCAATGGTTGGTAGGCATTTGCGCTTTCGACGTGGCCAGAGTGTGCCCGGACAGGATGGGACAATCAAGGCAAGACGAGGCAGAATTGGGCGCCGAGCACATGACTGGCCGGCTTCTGGAGATTGGCGGTCGAGCGAACCGTGGCTGCGACCTCGTCAACACGGCCACATAAGCTGTGTCTCAATGGAAGGACGGACGATGAAAGCGCCTGATGGATTGCAGGCCTGGCGCTTGCGAGACGGGTGGCCTTGTTCGAGCTGCGCACCGTCCGTGTTCACGTCCGCTTGGTAGAATCCGTGCAACTCACGATCTGTCTCCTGTGTCTGACTGAATGGTGAACGATGCATCAAAGGACCCTCGCCATGAGCTTCCCGCACTCCGAATCATCGGGACCGTCCGGCCCGCTCCATCGCCACGCCTCCGCCGCGTCGTCCCGACCACGATCGCCAATGCGGAACCACAGGT
>DAOOQY010000132.1:0-8727 GCA_035389025.1 Verrucomicrobiota bacterium | reverse complement strand
CACCCCGATGATGCACAGGGCACTGAGACTTCGCAAGAGGACTGCTATGCGGGCTGGCACCTTTTTGCTTGCTCGAGGATCGGCGCGTTCCCAACAATCAAGTCAACGTATGGCCATCGACACAGAAGCGGCACGACTGCTCGTGGCGGGGATGAAGTCGGGCATTCCGTTCACCAACACCATCACTCTGGGTCGGCAAAGCTACCTCCCCGGGAACAGAGAATCGCGCCAGTTGCTCCTGGACTGCGGCATCGATCCGGCCCGGCATCCCGGGTTGTTCGCGGGGCGGCAAGGGGAACGCTACGCCGAGCCGTTCTTTCGTCTGCTTGGCGCCCATCGGATCGAGTCGCTCGACGCCTCGGATTTCGAGGGGGCAACGACCGTCCACGACCTGAATCAGCCCATCGCGTCTGAACTCAAAGGGCAATTCGATGTCGTGTACGACGGCGGAACGCTCGAGCACGTCTTCAATTTCCTGGTGGCGATCCGCAACTGCATGGAGCTGGTGAGAGTGGGCGGCCGGGTGATCCTCCACACAACAGCCAACAACTACTTCGGCCACGGCTTCTACCAATACAGCCCGGAACTCTTCTTCCGCATCTTCACGGCGGACAACGGATTCAGCGTCGAGCGCCTCATCGCCATGGAATACGGCCCGCGTCGCCGGTGGTACGAGGTGAGCGATCCTGCGTCGATCAAAGCCCGCACTCCCCTGATCAACGCCTACCCTGTCCTGCTGTTCGTGCAGGCCCGAAAGGACGCGGAGGGCCCGCTTTTCGAACAGGTGCCGCAACAGAGCGACTACTCGAGCATGTGGCAGGGATGCGCCGCCCGGGGCAAACCAGAGACCGCTTCCCGCGCGGGTGTGCCGGCCTCCGCCGGCGCGCGATTCAAGCGGGCCTTGATCGAGCGAGCGCCCGCGTCGGCGCGCATGCTCGAAGCATTCAAGTTTTCGGACTGGAACCGCGCCTTCTCCTTCCGCAATCGCGCCGCGTTCAGGCCTGTGAACAAGCGCCGCCTTTGAGGGCGCCACACGCTCTCGATCACACGGGCGCTTTTCCTGTGAGAGCCTTTCTCGGAGCCTTGGTCCCCGCACTGCAGAACGTCAGAGATCACCCGACCCGGTGCCGGTAGAAGAGCCGGTGCTGCACCCGCCGCCAGAACCGCTGGAAGGGGGTCAACGTCTGCCCGTCGGGCGGCAGGGTCTCGAGCGCGGCCCTGGCGGCCACCGGGATGAGCTTCCGCGCGGCATCGAGCGAGTAGACATTGTGATAGATGCGAACGCCATCGAGGTGACTCACGGTGGGCCACCCGCGAACCCGGGTCGGAGCCAGGCAAGGCCGGTAGTTGTACTGGCACGGAAGCAGGATCAGATCGTCATAGTAGCGCGTGTGGACCACTTCGTTGAGCGTGAGCTGGTCTTCGATGCTCCGAAAACGGGCCCGACCGCGCGCGACGATGTCCGCGCGAATGCGCCGCGACGCCTGAATGTCCCAGAATGTCACCCCGGCGTTGACGTAGGAACTGGTGTATCCCTGACCCGCGATGTACTTGCCCCCGGCGTGCTCGACACAGGCGCCAACGGCCGCCCCGCGCAGCAGAGCCGGAATCTCGGGGATTGGCTGGAGGCACAGGACGTCATGGTTGTCCACGATCAGCGCGTAATCGCACTCGAGTTCATCGATCAGCGCAAAGCGGCGGTAATAAATCTCCCGCAGAAAGTGCTGGTACGTCGGGTCCGGCTCGCAAAGGTGGTAGACGATGCCCGGCAACTGCCGTTGGGGCAGGCGTTCGCCCAGGATGAAGGCGTGCAGTTCGAGGAAAGGATTCTGACCAAAACTCGTGAACGTTCGGTCCAGAATCTCGGCGTGCTGCCCGGAAGCCACGGTGACGACTGCCTGGCGGGACGGCTTCATGGTTTCGCCTCGCATCTCAAAGATGCCGAGAATGTTGCCTCTCCATCAGGCGATCAAGGTCAAAAGGCCAACTGCCCGCGCTGGGGGTTGTTGGTGGGAATCGAGTCTGCGCCGCGCGGGGCCTGCCTGCCGCGCCCCTGTGCTTTGCGGCGCAGGCGGGGAACGCGGCCGACAGCGGGAGTCTCCATCCATTGCAGGCCCGGTGCCCTCACCCGGCGCTGGCCAGCGCCTTATCGTACACCATCAATTTGTCCAGGGAGAATATCCTTGCCTCTTCATGCCGCTCGCCACAGACCGATGAAGTGTGCGATGAAGTGTGCGATGAAGTCCAATCCGAATAGTGTCCAAACTCCAGGGCGCCGCGCAGCCTCGCTCATTGTGAGAAAATCCTGCTCCGGAATGGCGGTGTTTGGGTTGCTGGTTGCGCTGGTCGTGCCTGACATCGTCGGCGGCGCGGAATCCCTCGCGGACGATGCGGCGCTGGACCTCGCGCCCTTCGGATACGTATTCCGCGCCGAGGCGTCAGCCGGAGCGAATCCGCCCGAGACCCAGTGGCTGACCAACGGCGCAGCCAACGTATTGGCCGGGGTCATGTGGGAAGAGCACCGGCCGGTGCGACGGATCGAGATCGAGTTCGCCGGGGAGGCGCCGGAGGCCACTGATTTAGGCCTCGAAGTGACCACCAGCACACCCACCGAAAAACAGAACAACCGGCCGACCTGGTGGACGCGCGCCTATGAGTCGTTCCCTGGCATTGGCACACGAACCGCCGACAGTCGCCGCATCGTGTATGAGACGAGCCGCGAAGCCATCGTCCGGCGACTGGACGAGTATCCCAATGGATTTCGCTACGAGGCGGACCCGCAGGGTTTGCTCTTCGTGGACAAAGTCAGGCTGCGCTATCTGGGAGCCGGCAAACCTCCGCGCGTCGTCGCTTTGCGCGCCTTCGGAGTTTCCAAGGCCGCTCCTGTGCGACTGGAGATCGAATGGGGGTTCCAACCGGAGCAGTGGGCAGGTCGACTCGAAGGCCGCATCGAGGTCTATAACGGCCGTCTGGGGCGACTCGAGCCGATGTCCGGCAGCAGAGGTTGCGTCGTCACGGGCCCGGACGCCTGGCGTTCGGACACCGCAGGTCGAAGCCGGCGGGGGATCACGGCGGAAGTGTTCTACGTGCCGGACGACGCCCAAGAGGTTGTGTTTCGTCCGAGTATCGATCTGCCCACGGGTTCGAGTGGTCGGCTGACCTATCATCCGAACCGCACCGTGGTCACCTTGCGCACGACTGCCGGCAGCTTTTCGCTGGCTCCCAAGGACCTGGAGGACGGCAGACCGATCTTCGTTCCCAGCCTGGGCTTTTTCGTGCGCAAGGCCGGGAGCCGGCCATCAGCGGCGGATTACGTCCGCCAGCTCGCTGTCAACAAATTGGGGACCATCCGAGAGCGCGTCCGGTCCATGCCCGAGCAAAGCCTGGCCCGCGCCCTGGCCGACCAATACACGACCAACCGCCCGCCTTTTCCGCGCCCCGAGTGCGAGCCGCCCATGACCATCGAGGTGCCGGACGCGCTGGCCACGGCGGCGTGGCGCGTGGCGTTCTGGCATGTGCAACGGCGCTGCCTCAAAGAGGCAGGGACCTACCAGATTTACATCTGGCCGTACAAAGCCCTGCTCGGCCAGGAATCCTGGAGGATTTTCTACGCCCTCGATTCGTTGGGGGAGCACACGATCACGCGGTCAGGCTTTGAGCCCTGGTTCGGTTCCCAAGGCAAGCTGGTCGCGCGCGGCATGTTCTCCGATCCGATCGGCGCGCTGAACGTGAGCGGTTGGGATTTGAATCACTCGCAAGGCCATGGCTCCATGCTCTTCGCCATGGCCCAGCACTACCTGCTCACGGGTGACACGGCCTGGCTGACTGAACACCGAACACATTTCATCGCCGCCTCCGAGTGGATCGAGCGGCAACGACAGCAGTGGACCCACAAAGTGGGGCGGAATTCGTGGTCCGCGGGGTTGGTGCCACCGTGTGAACTCGGAGATTACGCCGACTGGCGGAGCCTCTATCAGACGAGCGTGTTCTATTGGCGTGGGCTAAGGTCCGCCGCGGAGGCGCTGAGCGACATCGAACCCGAGATCGGCGCCCGGTTTCTCCGGCAAGCCGAAGACTTCCGCCAGGCGATCCTTCATGCGGTGGAACGCTCCGCCATGTTGACGCCGGTGATACGCGTCAGCGACGAGACGTGTCGCCGCTATATACCGCCGCAGCCGTATTTGCGGGGTCTGTGCGAACAGATCACGAACCCCTTCGGCGGAGCGCATGCCGGCAGCCTGGTCATGGATGGCGACCTGGGGGCCGCCGCGTTGGGTCTCGGTGTGTTGCCCGGCGACGACGCGCGCCTCGACGAAACGCTCGACGTGCTCGAAGACGTCATTTACCACGACAATTGGATGGTGCAAAGGCACGCCCGCGAACGGTTGCCGGGCCAGGCCGAGAGCTGGTTCACGATCGGCGCTTATTACTACCAATGCGGTTACTCCCAGTCCGCCCTCGCTCATCTGTCCCGAGATGATGTGCCCAATTTCCTTCGTTCGACCTTCAACCAGTACGCGGCCGATGTCGATCCCGACAAAGGCTATCAGTTCCGTGAGCATCCGAACCGGACGGGCGAAGGGAATGGCGGCGACAAGACCTTCGAGGCGGCCGCGTTCCTCGAGCGCATGCGCGCCATGTTTGTCATGGAGGACAATGAGAGCCTGTGGCTGGCACGGGCCACACCGCGCGCCTGGCTGGAGCAGGGCAAGCGGATCGTCGTGAAGAACGCGCCGACCCGCTTCGGAACCGTCAGCTATGAGATCGTGTCTGACGTGCAGCGAAACTCCGTCATGGCCACGATCGAACCTCCTTCTCGCAAGCCCCCGCGCACGGTGCTCTTGCGGCTGCGTCATCCGCAGCAGACCCCCATCCAAAACGTCACCGTGAACGGCAAGGCGTGGAACGGGTTCAACCAGAACAATGAGGTCATTGAACTTGTGGGGCTGACCGGAAAAACCGTGATTGTCGCCGGATACTGAGAATGGAGATTCCTATGCCAACCATGCATACTATTACCTTCGCACTGTTCACGCTCATCGAAAGCGGTCTCTGTCTGAACCAAGCTTGGGCCGCAGGGCCAACACCTGAAGAGCTGTCTCAACGAGACGCCTGGGTCCGACAGCATTTCCCACCCAAGCCGAGCAGCGCGCTGACTCCGCCAACGCCCGCTGCGCCCGGCTTGATGGCTTGGACGAGTCTCGGCCCCGTGTTCTGCAACACGATTCCGGGACGGGCCATGCAGATTGCGGATCGGAAGTTCGAGCACGGCCTGTTCTTCCATGCCCCCGCCCGGGTCCAAGTGCGCCTGCCCGGCCCGGCAAAGTCGTTTTCCGCCGTGGTCGGCATTCTTACCAACCCTGACTCGCAAGGTGGCAGCGTGGTCTTTTCCGTAGATGTCGGGGAAAAGCGGCTCGTCTCTTCTGCGGTCATGCACCGCGGTGAAGCGGGCGCGCCGATCAACATAGACCTCGGCGGAGCGCAAGATTTCGCACTGTCGGTGAACTGCGCCGGCGATGGCTTGTCCAGCGACCAGGGTGTCTGGGGGGACGCAAAGGTCATTTTGGCTGACGGCAAGGAACTCTTTGTCAGCGATCTTCCGTCGCATGACCCGCTGACCGGCGAGCGCGCCGCCGACACGCCGCCGTTCTCTTTCACGTACGGCGGCCAGCATTCCGATGAGCTTCTGCCCACGTGGAAGTTCCAAGAAGAGCACGGCATCTCGGAGTCCGGCAGGACCACGCGCATCCGCACCGTCACTGACCCGAAGACCGGCCTCGTGGTGCGCAACACCGTTGTCGAGTACACCGATTTCCCGACGGTGGAATGGACGCTCTCCTTCAAGAACTCGGGCACGAACGACACGCCGAGGCTGGAAGGAATCCTGCCGTTGGATGCGCGTTTTCAGCGTCGCGAGAGCGGCGAGTTCCTGCTGCACCACTTCATCGGCAGTCCCTGTCAGGCGAACGATTACGAACCGCTCGAAACGAGGCTCGAAGCCAAAGCGAGCCAACGTCTCCACACCGATGGCGGCCGGCCGACGAACACACGCCTGCCCTATTTCAACCTCGAGACCGGCCCTGACAGCGGCGTGATCGTCGTGCTCGGCTGGGCCGGGCAGTGGGCCGCACAGTTTACGCGCGACGAAGGCCGAGGGTTGCGCGTCACTGGCGGACAAGAGGCGACTTCTTTTCGGCTGCATCCGGGCGAAGAAGTTCACAGCCCGATGGTGGTGCTGCAATTCTACCGGGGCGACTGGCTGCGTTCGCAGAACGTCTGGCGTTCGTGGATGCTCGCGCACAACGTGCCGCGACGTGACGGCCAGGTGCTCAAGCCGTTCATCTATGGCTGCACGGGCAATTACTTTCCCGGCCTGAAGACCGACGCGGCCGGGGAACTGAAGTTCCTCGAGAGTTACGCGAAGGAGAAGATACTCCCCGATTATTGGGATCAGGATGCCGGCTGGTATCCTTGCGGTGATGGATGGTGGAATGTGGGCACCTGGGAAGTGGACAAGACGCGCTGGCCGAAAGGGCTTCGCGAAGCCAGCGACTGGCATCACGCGCACGGCGTCAAACAGATCGTGTGGTTCGAGCCGGAGCGGGCCGCGGGCGGCACCTGGCTGACGCGCAATCATCCCGGCTGGTGCTTCGGCGGCACGGACGGCGGCCTGATGAAGATCGGCGATCCCTATTATCGCAAATGGATCACCGATCGCATCGATCAGTTGATCACCTCGGAAGGGATCGATTTCTACCGGCAGGATTTCAACATGGATCCGCTCTATTCGTGGCGCGGCAGCGACGACGAGGATCGGCAGGGCATTGAGGAAATTCGTCACGTCGAAGGCTACTATGCCCTGTGGGACGAACTCGTGCGCCGTCACCCGAAGTTGTGGATCGACACGTGCGCCTCCGGTGGTCGCCGCAACGATCTCGGAACGCTCCGCCGCGCGGTGCCGATCCTGCGCAGCGACTTCGCCGGCGATCCCAACGATGCCAACTACGACCCGCTCAGCCAGCAGAACCACATTTACGGGATCAGCTTCTGGATGCCCTATCACGGCTCGGGCCTTGGGCACGTGGACACCTATTGGACGCGCAGTCTGATGGGACCAATCGTTGGCTTCGGACCCGACACGCGGAAGCAAGGCTTGGACTACGAACAACTCCGCAAGCTCCACGCGCAAGTCCGACAGGTGCAGCCCTGTTACCTCGGCGACTACTGGCCGTTGACGCCCTATCGTAGAGACGCCAATGACTGGTGCGCCTACCAGTTCGATTTGCCTGATGCCGGCCGGGGCATTCTGCACGCCTTCCGCCGCAAGACCTGCTCGCATCCATCCATCACGCTCAAGCTGCGTGGCCTCCAAGCCACAGCGCGCTATCGCGTCGAGGACATTGACGGTGGCGAACCGCGGGACGTGCTGGGCCGGGAGTTGCTCGAAACCGGTTTGGAAGTCACCGCCGCCAAACCGCAAATGGCGCTGCTCTTCATCTACCGCCGACAACCGTGAAGGCACTATGAGGATTCAAACCAAGCTTGCGTGGCGTCTTTTCGCGGCCTGTCGGCGAGTTGCGCGCCTTCTCGCACGTGGACCGCCCGCCTGGTGATGGCGCCGGGCTCGTCGGGCATCGCGACGCGGACCGACGGCACCGCATGGCCCGCGAACGCCAATCCCTGCACCAGTGTCAGCAGGGTCCCCAGAAGACCGAAGTGCGTGTTCACAGTCGTATTGCATTCATCAGAACGTTTCCCCGTTCCAGCCCCAGAGGTTGGCGGGCACGTCGGCGAAGTTGATGTAGATTCGCCGCCGGGCGACGCCCAGTTCGGACTCGATCAATTCGCAGATGAGCCGGGACAACTCCCGGGTCTTCGCCGTGGTTCTGGCGACCGGCTACACCCTGTTCTTCTATCTACGCCGTCACGATGCCACTCGGGTTTCTCCTCCTTATTCGCAGTCTCTGGGCGCTGCATCGGGTCAGAGGTTGAGGGCACGCTCGAAAGGGAATTCGCGGTCGGGCAAAGCCGGGAAAGACGTTCCGCTCGCTTTGGCCCACGTGCAGTAGTAGAATCGGTGCTATGCAAAGCCGGGCCCTCTCCAGATCGGCGTTTGTTTTCCTTGCGGCATACGCCGTCGGTGTGGCGGCCGCCGCTGATCTGCAGTTCCGCCACCACTTCATCGCTCGCACCCTGCCGGTGAGTGACACATCGGTCGGCGACTACGGTCTCACCGCGTTAGTCGACCTCGATCGGGACGGCGATCTGGACTTTGTATTGGGCGGACGCCCAGCCAGGCCGTCTCGGCTGTATTGGTACGAGTTCCAGGCAGCCGATCGCTGGGTGCGGCGTGAGGTGGGTACCGACTACCTGTCGGATGTGGGTTTGGCGGCTCTGGACGTGGACCGGGACGGCTGGCCGGACCTGGTGTGCAGTGGGGTGTGGTACCGGAATCCTGGCCAGAGCGGTCAGGCGTTCGAGCGGATCGTCTTCGACGAGAGCGCTGCCGGGGCGCACGACGTGCTCATTGCGGACGTGGATGGGGACGGCAAATCTGACGTGGTCCTGATGGGCGACGAACGCACCAAACTCAACTCGCTCTGCTGGTTCTCGATCCCAGCCGATCCACGGCAGACGTGGTTGCGGCACCGCATTGGCCCACCATTTCATGGCGCGATCACCCCCAACGGCGCGGCGGACATGGATGGCGATGGCGACCTGGATGTC
>DAOOQY010000131.1:0-8738 GCA_035389025.1 Verrucomicrobiota bacterium | reverse complement strand
ATCCCCAGGAGCAGGCGGGCGCTCTCGGCATTTGCATGGCCGATGCGTGGTTGATTGGCGACGTGCGTGTGCGTCTTGGGGAGGACTTGAAAGACCCGGAGCTGACGAACCGGACGGTCGGTAGGCATCGGGCGGAGGCTCAGGCGGACATCGGTGAGGAGGAATTCGCCCTCGTCGCCCAAAGCCGGATCGAGCGTGCTCGCAATGGCTGGGGGCGCCGGCCGCGGAGCCAGGGGGATCGGGTACATCGAGGACGCCTCCGGATCGCGGTAGAGCAGTTCGAGGTTCCCCGCGCGATCGAAGTAATAGAGCCCGGTGCGCGTGTCGCGCGATTCGCCCGAACTCATGCCGGGCAGCGGTTCGTGGCTGAAAGCGACCAGAAAGCAGTCTTCAGACAAGGGCCAGGGGCTGTGGAAGTAGCTCTTCGGCCATCCCGCCGCCTCGGCAAAACAGACCTCCGGCGTCAGGACCTCGATCTCGTCGAGCCGGTCTTCGCCCGTCTCCGGATCGAGCGCGGCGCGCGGCGGATTCACGATCACCAGCGAGCCGCCGACGTCGGCATGATGGGCGCCAGCCACAAAAACGATGCGCTGGGAGCCCGGGATGGCGCGGGGTTGGTAGCACGCGTTGATCCGCGTCGTGTAGTTGCCGAACAGCGACACCGGGTTCGAGCCGTCGGGGTTGCTGGCCCAGAGGCCGTGAAAATTGGCCGCCGAGCGATCGACGTAATCCCAGCGTGTGTACACGATCCGACCGTCGTGAAGGACAAACGGATGCCATTCGTTGGTCTCGTGCCACGAGAGCGTCTTCACATCCGATCCGTCCTTGTTCATCCGGTGAAGCGTGTAGGCCGGAAGCGGTTCCCACACATTGTGGCACCGGCCAAAGCCGCCGCGCCGGGTCGACATAAACGCCAGGGCGCCATCGGGCAGCGGACAAGGATCGAAGTCGTCGTCGGGACCGTCCGTCAACCGGCGCAAACCGGAGCCATCCGCCTGGATCGCGTACAGGTGGAAACAACGCCGATCGGCCGAGTAGAAGTCCGGCTTGCGCGGCGCCCGCTCGGCAAACGCGAAGTAGAGCGTGCGCGCGTCATAGCCCAGCGCCAGCGTGGTGTAGTTGCCTCGGGGCAGCCGGCCCGCAACCAGGTCGCGCACCTCGAACGAGTCCCCGGGCCGTTCGAGCGCGAAGACGCCGCCACCGGCCACGTCGCCGTAGTCGTAGAAGTACCCGAGGTACTCGTGCAGCATCTGGCAGACAAACCGATGCCGCTTCATGAACACGATCGGCTGCCCGGCAACGGCGGGATTCCGCAGCGCGAGAGCGCGTCCGCTCCACCGCACGCGATGGTAGAAGGCGATTTGGTCGGCGGACGGCAGCCGCCCGACCTCCTGGGCCTCGGTCCGCAGCGACTCCCAGGCGCGCCTCTCGATGTCCAACTCCGCGGGTGGGAGGGCCGGCGCCAGAATGCTCAATAGACGCTGCCCCCGCCCCAGCGCGGCTTCGAGGGCCTCGATGCTTCCAGGCTCACGGCCCACACGGCGTTCCTGAGCCGCCCAATCCGCTTCGATCGACGACTTGAACTCAGGCTCGACCGGGTCGGAGCGCGCCGATATGTCGGAGGCCCCGACCCAGAGCACACATGCCAAGAGGATGCGGAACCTGGTCATCAAACAACACGACCTCGGATGGGAGACTCCGCGGAGCTTCATGGAACATCGGGGCTACGCCTTCCAGCCGTGGTTCTCGCGCACCTGGATCATGGCGGCGAGGATGTCATTCCAGGTCTGTTGCTGTGTCATGATGGCGTTCGGGAACATGCATCCATCCCAGCAGATGTGTTTGAACTTCCTGGTCACCTTGCCGGCGTCATCGCGCATCCAGTAACCAGCGTCGCGAGGGATGTTGAGCTTGCCGTTCGGATCGGTGGCCAGGCAGTGTTTGCCGGTCTTTTCGTGGGCGCCCGATCCCTTCACTGTCGCGTCGTTCTGCGCCACATGGAAATCGATTGTCCAGGGCCGCAAGGCCGCCGTGAGCTTCTTCATCGCCTTGTGGAAGACCTCCGGTTCCCAGTTGAACTTCTCGGGGACCAACCGGTGCTCCGGAGCGTTGTAGCCCAGCAGATAGAGGAGGGTGTGCGCCATGTCCGCCTGAAAGCCGAGCGTCTTGGGTTGGCCGACGCCTTCGAGGACCTGAAGCATGGACTTCCAGGAATGCATGCCGCCCCAGCATATCTCCCCCTCGGCCGCGAGTCGTTCGCCGCAGCCCTTGGCCACCTTGGCAGCCTCCTTGAACGTCTCGATGACGCGCTTGGTGTTGCCCTTCGGGTCCTTGTCCCACTCGGTCACGCCGGCGGACGAATCGATCCGCACAACGCCGCCCGAACGCAAGCCCAGTTTCCGGAACGCACTTGCGATTCGACACCCTTTGCGGACCTGCCCGACGAACTTCTTCCGTTCCTCTTCGCCGCCCATGGCCGACCCGCCGCCCGTCCCCTCCCAAACCGGCGCGACCACCGACCCGACCGCCAGGCCCTTGCCCGCGATCTTGTCCGCCACGCGCTTCAAATCGTCGTCGGTCGAGTCGATGTCGATGTGGGGAGCAGACAGGAACAAATCGACGCCGTCGAACTTGACGCCGTTGACCTCGGCCTTGGCCGTCAGATCGAGCATGGTATCCAGATCAATCCCGGGCTCGGCGCCGGGACCGCCTTTGCCGACGAGGCCGGGCCACATTGCGTTGTGCAGTTTCGGGTAGTTGTTGGCGGAGTTGCTCATCACGGGTCCTTTCGCAGCAGGCAGTTCGACACACGCATCAGGCGGCAAGAAAGGTCTTTGGCTTGCTGTTACGCCCCGGTCGCATCGAGCGCCCTCTGGATTTTCCACCTAGCCTACCCGCGCCGGCTTCGGGCAATCAACGCCAAACTGCGGCGCTGGCTCCGCTCGATCCACGATCGAAGGACGACATGCGGCGCGAGATGCAGCATTGCGCCCGACGCCGGGCTGCGGCATAACCTGCGGCGACAATGGACATTCGCAGAATTGCACTGATGATGTTGGGGGTGCTGGCCACGGGCGCCTGGGCCCAGCAACCCGTCACTGAAGCCGAAACCAACGCGCTGGCGGCGATCCGCGCCCAGCGCACCGACGGGCTGATCACCGTGCAGCCGTGGGTCCAACTCCTCGACTCGAACCGGGTCGGGGTGGGCTGGATCACGTCGCAACCGTCCGACGGCGCGGTGGAATGGACGCAGTCGGAGAACGGCGGCGAGTGGCGGCAGGCGTGGTTTTCCGAGGACGGTTTGAGACACGCGAACACGACGGCGCAGCGCGCGGTGATCGACGGGTTCGACCCAGCCAGGCCGATTCGGTTCCGGGCCAGATGCCGGGCCATCGAATCGTTCAAGCCGTACAGTGTCGCGTTCGGCCAGCCAGCAGTCTCGCAGGACCGCAGCCTGCCCGCGCTCTCACGTCCGAACGGCGCTGTCTCGTTCCTCGTCTTCAACGACATCCACAGCCGCGCGCAGTTGTATCCGCTGCTCGCCGAGAAAACGGGAACGCCGGTCGATTTCGCGGTCTTCAACGGGGATGTGCTCAGCGATCCGGAGACGGAGCGGGAGGTCGTCGACCACCTGCTGATGCCGATGGCCTGGTTCGCCGCCAAGTCTGTCCCCTGCTTCTTCCTGCGCGGCAATCACGAGACGCGCGGCGCATTTGCGCGGCGGTTGAAGGACTATCTCATCCTCCCCGATGGACGATACTACGCCGCGATGACGTTCGGCGCGGCGCGCGTGGTGCTCCTCGACACGGGCGAAGACAAGCCGGACACCAGCAAGGAATACAGCGGCCTGGTCGACTTCGATCCGTACATCGAGGCGCAGACGGCCTGGCTCCGGCGCGAGATCGCGGGCGAGGCCTTTCGACAGGCGACCTGGCGCCTGGTCGTGATGCACATCCCGCCCGATTGGCGCCAGGATGAGGCGAAGCTCTGGCACGGACAGCGCCGCGTCAATGAGAGGTTCGCCCCGCTCCTGGACGCGGGCAAAGTCACCGCGGTGCTCAGCGGTCACAACCACGCTCCGGACGTTATCGAGCCGTGCCCTGACGCGCGCCGCGGCTTCCAATGGCCGGTGTTCATCGGCGGGGCGCCGTCTCTCGCCCAAGCCACCGTTTTCAGAGTGGATGCGGACGCAACGACGCTCAAGATCACGCGCTTTGCCGGCGACGGCACGGTGGGCGCGGAGCGAACGTGGAAGAAGTGAGGCCGCGCGCAGGAGAGGGCGGCGGCGCGGGAGGAAGGCGGACGGAAAGGGCCTGGGCCGCTGCTGTGGTCGAGGACCTGGATTTGGCCTGAGACGCGCCTCGCTGGAAATGAAGTCCGACAACGATGTCTGCCCAAAGGCCCCAATCGCCCACGCAGGTCGCCAGTGTCCCGCAGGAAGTCACGGGGCAGCCTCGTCGCGTGGTTGTGGGCCGGGTGACGTGGCGGGACACGTTCGCCGCGCTTCGACATCGCAATTACAGGCTCTTTTTCGTCGGCCAACTGGTGTCGCTGATCGGGTCGTGGATGCAGAACACGGCCCAGGGATGGCTGGTGTACCAGTTGACCGGGTCGAAAGTGCTGCTGGGCACGGTGGCGGCTGTCGGGTCGCTGCCCATGCTGCTGCTGTCCGTGTGGGGCGGTTCGGTGGCCGACCGCCATCCCAAACGCGCCGTCATCTACTGCACCCAGATCGCCATGATGCTCCTGGCCTTCGCGTTCGCGGCGCTGGTCTGGTGCGGACACATCCAGCCGTGGCACATCCTCGTTCTGGCGGCGCTGGGCGGGGCCGCGATGGCCTTCGACATGCCGGCACGACAGGCCTTCATGGTCGAGATCACCGGACGCGACGACCTGATGAACGCGGTGTCGCTCAACAGCTCGATCGTCAACGGCGCGCGCGTCATCGGCCCCGCCGTCGCGGGATTCCTCATGGCCCACGCGGGCATGACGCTCTGCTTCGTCCTGAACGGAATCAGCTACTTCGCTGTCATCGCCGGCCTGCGCATGATGCGCCTGCCCAGGTTCGTCCCTCCCCCGCAGCCGGCTTCGGCCGGACGCCACATCCTCGATGGCTTCGCCTACGTGGCCGCTCATCGGGGTTTGCGCGCCTTGTTCCTGCTCTTTGGCGTTGTCGGCATTTTCGGGTGGTCGTACTCCGTCCTGTTGCCGGCGTATGCGACGGACATTCTGCGCGTGAGCGAGAGCGGATACGGCGCGCTTTTGAGCGCCAACGGCCTCGGGGCGCTGCTGGGCGCCCTGACGGTGGCGACCTTCGGGAGCCGGATACAACCCCGCCTGTTGATCCTCGGGGGGCTGTGGACCTTTTCCGCCATGCTGCTGCTGCTGGCGTTTGTACGCTGGTTGCCGCTCGTCCTGCTCTGCCTGGCGGTGGGCGGGTGGGGCATGCTGCTCTACTTCGCCACCACCAACACCCTCATCCAGACCAGCGTCTCCGACGCGATGCGGGGACGCGTGATGGGCATCTGGGCACTGGTCTTCGGCGGTATGGTGCCCATCGGGGGACTCGAATCGGGCGTGCTCTCCCAGGCGGTCGGCGTCCCCTGGACAATCGCAGTGGGAGCCGCAGTCTGCGCCGGGGCGGGCCTGGTCACATGGTGGCAGGGGCGCCGCCAGCCGGAGGCTTAGCACTGGGGTCGCTCCTCTTCACTTGACGGCACGGCACCGGGTTCGCGACCGTAGGGGTGCCGATGAAGTTTATCGATGAGTATCGCGATGCCGGTCGCGCGCAGGAATGCGCGCGCGCCATCGCACGCTCGGTGACCCGTCCCTGGACGATCATGGAGGTGTGCGGCGGACAGACCCACGCCATCGTCAAGTTCGGCATCGACGAACTTCTGCCCCGAGACATCACCCTCGTCCACGGCCCCGGCTGCCCCGTCTGCGTCACGCCCCTCGAGTTGATCGACAAGGCGATCACCATCGCCTCGAAACCCCGTGTCATCTTCTGTTCGTTCGGCGACATGTTGCGCGTTCCCGGAAGCCACGCCGACCTCCTTTCGGTCAAAGCAAGCGGCGGTGACGTGCGGATCGTCTACTCCCCCACGGACTCCGTCCGCCTCGCCCGAGAGCATCCGGATCGACAGGTCGTGTTCTTTGCCGTTGGCTTCGAGACCACGGCTCCCGCCAACGCCATGGCGGCGTTCCAGGCGCGACGGGAGCAACTGGCCAACTTCTCGATGCTCGTCTCGCATGCCCTGGTGCCGCCCGCCATGTCCGCCATCCTCAGCGCCCCCCACAACCGCGTCCAGGGTTTCCTGGCGGCCGGCCACGTCTGCGCCGTCATGGGCTACCACGAGTACGAGCCATTGGCGCATGAATACCGCGTCCCGATCGTGGTGACCGGCTTCGAGCCGGTCGACATCTTGCAGGGCATCCGGCATTGCGTGCTCCAACTCGAAGCGGGCGAGGCCAAGGTCGAGAACCAATACGCCCGCGCCGTGAAACGGGAAGGAAACCTCCCCGCCCAGCACATGGTCCGCGAGGTCTTCCAGGTGATCGACCGCAAATGGCGCGGGATTGGCGCCATCCGGAGCAGCGGATTCGGGCTGGGCCCTGCCTATGCCGAATTCGACGCCGAACGCAGGTTCGGACTCGCCGATTACCACGCGGATGAGCCGTCGGAGTGCCTGAGCGGGCTCGTGCTCCAAGGCGTCAGGAAGCCGGTTGACTGCCCCGCGTTCGGCACCCGATGCACACCGGAGCATCCGCTGGGCGCCACCATGGTGTCCAATGAAGGGGCCTGCGCCGCCTACTATCGCTACCGACGCCAACAGGAACCCCGCCGATCTCTATGACCTCTGACGTCACCGCCGGTTGCCCCCTGCCCATCAGCCAGTACACGCAGGTCCTCATGGCCCATGGAGGCGGCGGACGCCTGATGCAACAGTTGATCGATCGGGTCTTCGTCTCCGCATTCTCGAATCCGCGCCTCGACGAGCGTCACGACGGCGCGATCTTGGATACCCAAGGACGCCGGCTCGCGTTCACGACCGATTCGTACGTCGTGCACCCTCTGTTCTTCCCGGGCGGCGACATCGGCACGCTCGCGGTCAACGGCACCGTCAATGACCTCGCCATGTGCGGCGCGCGGCCCCGCTGGCTGAGCGCCGGCTTCATCCTCGAAGAAGGCCTGCCCATCGAGACTCTCGAACGCGTCGTGGCCTCGATGCGACAAGCCGCCGCAACCGCAGGCGTCGAGATCGTGACGGGCGATACGAAAGTGGTCGAGAAAGGCAAAGGCGACGGTCTGTTCGTCAACACCGCGGGCGTCGGCACGATCGAACACGATTTGCCGATCGGCCCGCGTCACGTGCGGATCGGCGATGCGATCCTGCTCAACGGCGATTTGGGGCGTCACGGGATGGCGATCCAGTCCGTGCGCGAGGGGCTCGAATTCGAGGGGCCGATCGAAAGCGATTGCGCCCCGCTGGCGGACATCGTCATGGGATTGATCGAGGCTGGAATCGCGGTGCATTGCCTGCGCGACCTGACCCGCGGCGGCCTCGCCGCCGGACTGAACGAGATCGCGGCGACCGCCGGTGTCCAAATCGACATCGCCGAAAACGCCGTGCCCGTGAGCGAGCCGGTCCGGGGCGCATGCGAGATTCTCGGCTTCGATCCGCTCTACGTGGCCAATGAAGGCCGGATGATCGCCTTTGTGCCCGAATCCGATGCCGACCGGGCGCTCGCCCTCATGCGCGCTTTGCCGGTCGGCGACGGCGCGTGCAGGATCGGGTCCGTTCTCTCCGATTCGCCGGGCCTGGTGACGCTCAAGAGCCGGATTGGCGCCCGCCGGATTCTCGATCTGCTCAGCGGCGAGCAGTTGCCCCGAATTTGTTGAGACCCACCGGCATCCGATCGCACAGGATGTCGGGCGATGCTCGGCAATGATTCGACGGCCTGGTTTCCGCCGGGCCTCCCGACGTTCTGGACCGACGGGATCGAATAGACACGTCTACACGTCGCGTTGGTCTGAGGCGGAGCCTCGCTAAACATCCCCGCTTCGGATCACGCGGACGCCGGCGCTCCGCATCTGGTCCAGGGCGCGGTCGGTGTCGTCGGGCACGAGATTCACCCCGCGGCAGGCGTCTTCGATCAGGTGAACGCGGAATCCTTCCCCGATGGCGTCGAGGGCGGTGAACTTGACGCAGTAGTCCGTGGCCAATCCGGCGGCGTAGATGCCGCTCACGCCGCGTTCGCGCAGCCATTCCGCCAGGCCGGTGGATTGCCGGTGGCCGTTGTCGAACAGCCCGCTGTAGCTGTCGATGCGCGGATCGGCGCCTTTGGGAAAGACGCGGGCGACCCGGCGCGTATCGAGTGCCGGAGCCAGCAGCGCGCCGCCCGTGTTCTGGACGCAGTGCACGGGCCAGAGGGTCTGCGGAAGACCGTCCAGATCGATCTGCTCGTAAGGTTTCCGGCCCGGGTGATTTGCGGCAAAGCTGGCGTGGTCGGGCGGATGCCAGTCTTGCGTCGCCACGATCAGTTCGAATCGCGGCAGAAGGCTGTTCACGATCGGGATGATCTGATCCCCCTCGGGCACGGCCAGCGCGCCGCCGGGCAGGAAGTCGTTTTGGATGTCGACAAGGACGAGTGCGGTCATGGAGAGCGTTGACATTCAAGGCCTTAGGGTCTGTGCAAAAACTAATTCCGGTTTTGCTGGAGGGGATTTGGCTCGC
>DAOOQY010000130.1:0-8774 GCA_035389025.1 Verrucomicrobiota bacterium | reverse complement strand
CCGGCCCCGGGCGCCCCGGGTCGACTGCTCCTCGAACAGCCGGAGACAGGCCTTGAATCGTGCGAGATTCTTGCCCGCATCCGAACGGTCGGCCCGACGCCCGACGGCGGGCCGTGGGGCGGCCTTGCGCTCGGCGTCGATCCGGCTGCGGGCACGGGCCTGGCCTGCCAACTGCTATCGAGCGCGGGGTCTGGGCGGGGCATCGAGATGAGCGGCGACTCGATGCCGCGGGGCCCCAGAGGCGGGTTCGCCTGGCAACCAAACACCTGGTACTGGCTGCGCGTCCGGCATGACGTGCGCGATCTCACAGGCTCTCCGGAACTCCGGGCGCGGCTCTGGCGCGCGGATGGAGACACGCCCGAGCCGGATGCCTGGCTGCTGTGGTGGGACTACTACCCGGCGTCCGCGGCGCGCCACGGATACTCAGGGTGGATCGCCGGATCGGCCGGGTCCGGACTCGAAAGCGATTACTTCCTGCTCAAGAGCGATGCGTTGGGCGAAATCACCGTGCGGCTGCCCGCCCTCAAACCGGCCCGTCCCAGCCTCGAACTGCGCGAATGGTCGCCTCTGGCCGGCACGACTCTCGACCTGCATGGCACCGCCGACACCACCTACGCAATCGAGTCCTCGATCGACCTCGCCGACTGGGATGCGCGGATCGCGGTCACCGACACCTCCGGACGCTCGACCTTCCGCGATGTCGCGGCCACCAATCGGCCCCGCGCCTTCTATCGGGCTCGAACGACGGAATGATCCGCGGACGTCCTACTCGATCCGCAGCCACACGGTCTTCAGATGCGCGGGCTCCGCGCGACAAATCGGGAAATCCGGCGGCTGCGGAGCGTAATGCCTGTCGAGCACGCGGCGCCGAGCCTCGCCGGCGGCCCCGGTGAGTTGGTCGAGGAAACGTCCCGGTTCGAGCCGGGCGGCGTTGGTTGACGCAAAGAGCCAGCCGCCGGGCGCGAGCACGGCCAGAGCGGCCCGGGCCAGCCGCGGCCAGTCCGCTTCAGCCCGGAATCGCCCGCCGGACTTCGAGGTTGAAAACGTGGGCGGATCGACAAGCACCAGATTGAACCGCCGCCCCCGTTTCGCCAGGCGCCGCAGCCAGTCGAATGCGTCCCCATAGAGGAAATCATGCGCATCCGGCTCCAATTGGTTCGCCTCAAAATGACGCCGCCCCCAGTCGAGATACTTGCGCGCCAGATCGATGCTGGTCACCCGCGCGCCCGCCCGGGCCGCTGCAACCGAGAAGGCGCATGTGTAGGCGAACAGGTTCAGCACCTCGATGCCCTTGCCGCCGTCCGGGTACGCCGAAAGCCCGCCCGCAATGTGCCCGGTCAGCAAACGCCGGCGATTGTCGCGTTGATCGAGGAACAGACCGATCGAGTAGCCTTGGTCAAACCGCACCGCATAGCGCAATCCGTTCTCACGCACCATCACATCCCCGGGCGCTGCTTCGCCAAGCACCCGCTGCGGCGCCACATCTTCCGGCGCCGATGAACGGACCCGCCGGTCGCGCTGCTTGTGATAGACCCCGCGTGCCGGCATCCCGGCCATCCAGCGTTCGAGCGCGGCTTTCTGGTCGCCCGTGATCTGCCCCTCGCCTTGCGAGAGCAGAAACCCACCCAGCCGATCCACGTACCATCCCGGCCAGCCGTCAGCGGCGCCGTGAATCATGCGATACGCATCCGTCTCGTCCGGGTCGATGAAGGCGCCGCGCAGGGCCTGCGCGGGGTCCCGATCCCAGTCCGCCGGCGCGCAGAAGACCACGGCCTGGCTTGTGGCCGGATGCCGCAGGGTGACGGACGCCGCGTGCAAATGCAGGCGCCCGGCGGGGGTCCCGCCGTAAACCGGATCACCCAAAACCGGGAAACCGGCGGCTGCGGAGTGCACCCGGATTTGATGCGTTCGCCCGGTCACAGGGAAGGCCTCGACCGTCGTGCGGTCGCCCATGCGCCCGGACCGTTGAAAAACGGTCTCTGCCATCGTGCCCGAGCCGCCTGTTGGCCGGCTGCGATACCGTTCGCCGTCCCGGACCAGGTGCGACGCGAACCGCAAGGGCGCAGGGGGGACGGCGCGATCGGTGACCAGGAGGTACTGTTTCTTGACCTGGCGCGCGGTGAATTGGCGGGTGAGTTCGCGGTTCGCCAGGGCACTCTTCGAAAACACCAGAACGCCCGAGGTCTCTTTGTCCAGACGATGGATGATCGCCAGGTCTGCCCAGCGCGAATCCCGATGTCGCAGCCAATCGTAGATGCCCTCGCCGGCGTAAGGACCGGGCGCGTGCGTGTTCCAGCCCGGCGGCTTGTTCACCACCAGCAGATGATCATCCTCGAACAGAACACATGGAATGGCGGCGGACATTAGACAATCACGCATCGGAGCGACGGGGCCGCCGCCTGTGGAGTCTTGCGAAGTCTGACCGCCCTGTGCACTGACGGGGTGTGAAATGTGCGGGTTGGAATCCTTGACCCGTTGAACGCAGCACAGAAACTTGACTTGTCTGCAACAAGTCTCACCGGTCAAGTCTTCTAGACGAAGCTCATGTCGTACGGGGCGCGCATCGCGCGGCTGAGCCAGCGGTCCGCTTCGGCGTCGTCGATGAACTGTTCCCTCGATGAATCCCAGCGCAGAGGGCGTTTCATGCGCACCGAAATGACGCCCAGATGGGCGATGCTGATCGAGCGGTGCCCGATTTCCACATCGCAGATCGGGTCCTTCCGGGAGCGGACGCATTCGAAGAAATTGGCCATGTGATTGTCGCTCTTGTGCAGCCGCGTGGCGCCGGACGGCAGCGGTTCCTCGATCAGTTCCTGTTTGTTCGCCTTGATTTCGCCCCGGCTCACGTAAATCCAACCGTCCGTCCCGATGAATTGCACGCCATTGGGCGTGCTCTTGCCGCCGCCGACCACATTGCGGTCGGTCACCGTGCCTTCGTCCACGATCGCCATCGTCACACCGTTGGCGTACTTGCAGTCGATGCGGTACTTGGCCATCGCGTCGTAACCCCCGGGAATCATCTCGACCAGCCCTTTCCCATCCACCTCGACCGGGCCGGACCGTTCGGTGCCGTTGCCCCACTGGGCGATGTCGTTGTGATGCGCGCCCCAATCGGTCATCTGCCCGCCGGAGAACTGATACCACCAGCGAAAATTCCCGTGACTGTTGTGCCCGTTGTAGTCCACCTTGGGCGTCTGACCGAGGTAGTAATCCCAATCGAGTCCAGCCGGCACCGGCACGGCGGGGAACGGACCCTCGCGCGGACCGGTGGGGAGTCCGACGACCATGTGCTCGAGCCGCCCGATGCGCCCGTTGCGCACGAGTTCACACGCCAGGCGGAAACGGGCGTCGCTGCGCTGCTGGCTCCCGACCTGCAGAACGCGCTGGTGTTCGCGAATCTCCTGCACCAGGGCCTTGCCCTCCGCGATGGTGAGCGTCAGCGGCTTCTCGCTGTAGATGTCCTTGCCGGCCCGGGCGGACGCGATATTGACCAGTGTATGCCAGTGATCGGGCGTGCCGTTGATGATCACATGAATGTCGTCCCGTTCGAGCAGCTTGCGGAAGTCCTTGAACCTGTGCGCGGCGCCGAACTGTTTCTGCGCCTCTTCAGCATGCCTGTCATCCACATCCGCCACTGCAATCACGGTCCCATAGTTCCTCGCCCAGTTGCAGTCGCCCCGCCCCTGGCCGCCGCACCCGATCAGTCCAATGCCCGGCTTGTCATTGGCAGCCAAAGGCCTGGTTTGGGCGGCCTGGCTGCGCAGTTCGTCCAGGCACCAGAGAGGCAAACCAGCCGCAACGGCCGAACGGGCGAGAAAACGACGCCGACTGATGTGGATTTGAAATGCGTTCATGGCCGGATTTGACGGCCAAGCCACCGGGCCGTCAACGGGGAATTCAACACGGGAAACTCAACATCACATCGTGAGATTGTCGGCGCGAATCGAGTCTGGTATGCGCGTCGCTCGCGCCTGGCGTGAGGTAAAGGACACTTGCGGCGAAGCACCATCGCATTGTGGGACACCGCACTCGCCGGCGCCACCTCGCCCCGCCCCAGCACGCTGCTCAGCACCGACTACCGACGCACCGACGCACCGACGCACCGACGCACCGGTCTCCCACAAATCCGCTCGTCTCCGTCCGGATTCGCGATCATACTGAGCGTCGTAGGTCAACGACGCCGGGTCAGGGGACCCGGCCTACAGGGCGTTGTAGGCAGCGTGCCCTCACGCGGCGTTACTTCCGACGTTGTTTGTGGCCTTTCGCAAAGCATGACATCGAGCCTTGTCCGCCATCGCATCCCGCTGGCCTGCGCGCTTGCGATCGCGGTGACCGTGGTGGGCGTGAAGGCCCTGCGGCGCGAGGCGGCCCGGCCCGCACTCGTCTGGTACGGCAACGCGGTGCATCCGTACATTGCCGAGGTGCGCAGCGGGGTCGAGGCCTTTGCCCGCGACACCGGCACGCCGGTCCATTGCACGGTGGGCCAGGAATGGACGCAGGACAACCAGAACGTCAACGTCGAGGCCCTCTCGACCCAGGGATACCGCGGTTTCAGCCTCTACCCGGGCGATCCGGCCGGCGCCAATGCCCTGTTCCGACTGCTGCGCAGCCGCGATCAGAAGGTCGTCGTGTACGGCGCCGAACCCGCCCTGCCCACACCGGCCTTGTTCACCGTCGCGACCGATGTCAAGAAGAGCGCCATGATCGCCGCCGAGGAACTGATCCGCCTGATGGGAGGACGCGGTCGAATCCTGAACCTGCTCGAAGCGGTGACGGATGTGAACACGCGCAAGCGCGACGAAGGCCTGCGCGAGGTCGTCGCCCAACACCCGGGCGTTGAAATCGTCCAGACGCTTTCGGACATGATGCAGATGGGCGAGGCCACGACAAAAATCCAGAGCGCGCTCGCCGCGCGCGCCGAACAAATCGACGGCATGATCGCCACCGGATTCAACCCGACCGTCGCGGCGGCGTCTCTCCTGACCGAGTGGCACAAGGACCCCCGCCACAAGCGAATCCGTTTCATCGGGATCGATACCCACCCGACGACCCTCGATGCGATCCGCGATGGGGCCATTGACGCCACCGTCGCCCAGAACCCCTTCGGGCACGGCTACGTGTCGTGCGCGCTGCTCCGCCTGCTCGATGAGGGCTGGACGCCGCTCCAGGAATACCAGTTCATTGACGCCGGCCTGCTGATCGTCAACAGGACCAACGTGAACACCTACGCGGACGCCGTGCGGCAAATCACCGACCGCATTCTCATCGACATGAAATCCGAATACCTCGCTCCGCCCCAGCCAGGCATGCCCCGGCCATGAAGCGCACCGACGGTCTCTGCCTGTCGTTCACGGCGCTCTTCTGCGTCCTGGCGATCGCCTCGACGACCTTCTTGAGCGGGTACACGATGTTCGTCCTCTCGCGCCAGGTGGCGTTCTATGTGCTGATCGCGCTGGCCCAGGCCGTCTGCCTCGTGGTGGGCGGGATGAACCTGTCCGTGGGCGGCATCGGCAGCCTGGCGACGGTCCTCCTGGGCCTCTGTCTCGAACGCTGGCAACTCTCGCCGTGGCTCGCGGTCCCAGTCGCGCTGGGATTCGGCTGCGCCAGCGGCTTCGCCAACGGCTGGTTCATCACCCGCCTGCGCATCGACTCGTTCGTCGTCACCCTCTCGATGATGTTCCTGCTCATGGGCCTGCGCTCGGGCATCTCCGGCGGCCAGCCGTACGCCTTGCCCGAGTCCTTCACCTTCGTCGGCCAGAAGGCCCTCCTGGGCATCCCCTGCGTCTTCTGGATCAGCCTGGCCGTCCTCGCCTTGATCGCCCTCCTGTTCGAACGTACGGTGCTCGGACGCCACCTCATCGCCACCGGAACCAACGCGGATGCGGCGCGCCTGGCAGGCATTCCGACCGACCGGATGATCGTGATCGCGAATGTCCTCTCCGGTTTCCTGACGGCGCTGGCCGCGGTCCTTTGGGCCTCGCAACTCGGCTCAGCCACTCCGGAGACCGGCGACACCTGGCTGATCGTCTCGTTCGCTGTCGCGATCATTGGCGGCACGGGCCTCAATGGCGGCGTGATCTCCGCCAGCGGCATCCTCCTGGGCGCGGGCATCTTCATGCTGATCAAGCACGGCCTGGTCGAGTTGAAGGCCAATCCCTACTTCGCCAACGCATTCCTGGGCGCCCTTATCCTGTTCGCGGTGACCATCGACCGCCTGCGCGATCTCTTCGGACAAACGGACCGGCGGCGCGGCGATTAGACGCCCCACTCGCAGATGTTCCGATCCGTCCCGCGCTGGTGGTTGAACGTTGAACGTTGAGCGTTTCCGGTTCATTGTCCCCAGGCGCATTCAACCGTTGAATGTGAACCCTCTCCCACGAACCGCGAGGTGGTCCTAATCCCAATTTGATGGCATTGGGATTGCCTTCGAGGCTGAGGATTGGGATTGGCTCTGAGGCGCGCCGCGCTAGACTCTCACCTCGATGAATGTCGTGGTCACCGGCGGCGCCGGCTATATCGGATCGATCTGCGTCGAAGAACTCCTCAATGCGGGACACACGGTGACGGTGTTTGACAATCTCACCGAGGGCCACCGCGCCGCCGTGGATTCGCGCGCGCGATTCATCTCTGGGTGTCTGAGCGATCGCGCCTCGATCCTGCGCACGCTGCGCGAGGCGCGCGCCGAGGGCGTGCTGCATTTCGCCGCCAACGCGCTCGTGGGCGAGTCGATGACGAACCCGACGAAGTATTTCCGGAACAACGTGGCTTGCGGGCTCAACCTCCTGGACGCCGCGATCGAGAGCAAGGTGCGCAAGTTCGTGTTCAGTTCCACCTGCGCCACCTACGGCCCGCCCGAGCGGGTCCCGATGACCGAAGACCTGCCCCAGCGCCCCATCAACCCGTACGGCGAATCGAAGTTGATGTTCGAGAAGATGCTCGAGTGGTTCCGGCAGATTCACGGACTCGAGTTCGTCGCGTTTCGCTATTTCAACGCCGCCGGAGCCAGCGCCCGGTTTGGCGAACATCACCGGGTCGAGACGCATCTGATCCCGAATGTGCTCCGGGTGCCGCTCGGGCAATCAAGCCGCTGCGAAATCTTCGGCGCCGACTATCCCACCCCCGACGGCACCTGCATCCGCGACTACATCCACATCGTCGATCTTGCCGACGCCCACATCCGGGCGCTCGAACCGGGCAAGAACGGCTTCTACAATCTCGGCAACGGCGAAGGCTACTCCGTGCGCCAGGTGATCCAGGCCTGCGAGAAGGTCACCGGCCAGTCCATCCCGGCCCTCGAGAAGCCGCGCCGGGTCGGCGATCCACCGCGTCTGGTGGCCTCGGCCGCAAAGGCCGCACTCGAGTTGGGCTGGAAACCGCGCTACCCGAAACTCGAAGACATCGTGGCCACGGCCTGGGCCTGGCATAGGGCGCATCCCAACGGCTACCCGGATTGACGCCCCATGCGCCGGGGAGCCGCGCCGTTCGAGGCATTCGGCGCGTCACCGCCCTCGAGGGTCGATCTCCACCACAACCCCCGGGTGATCCGATGCGCCGGCATCGAGGTATTCCGCGCGCGCCACCGCCGCCCCACGCGAAACGAAGACGTGATCGATGCGGCGTTCGATGTCCTGATCCGGCGGATCGACCTGCCTCTCCCGCGCCGTCACCCACGCGTCGTCAAAACGTTCCAAGGTCAGACGATAGGGTTCCGCGCCCGGACGGAAATTGAAGTCGCCCATCAGAATCACGTTCGTCTGGCCCGCCACCAATTCGAGGACTTCGCGCTGCTGGCTTGTTGGCCCCCCATTGCCCAGGTGTGTCACGTAAACGTGATAGGCCTCCCCGTTCACCCTGATCTCCGCCTCGATCACGGCCGTCTGCTCGCCTATCGAGTGCAGGTAGAACACCCGCGTCCGTTCGATCGGGAACCTCGATAGCAGCGCAATCCCGAACGTCCCGGCGCTTGTGCGCGGCCCTGCGTGCGCGTGAAAGACCAACCCGTCACCGAGAAACCGCGCCAGATCGGCGTTTCCCCCGCAACCCGAGCCGTGTCAGTCTCCTGCAAACCCATGATGTCGGGTCTGACTTGGCGGATGAATTCAAGCTGGCCGTCGAAGTTCCTCGATCCGGCGGCGCTGTACCCCTGTTGGAGATTGAATGTCATCAGTCGGACCGGGGCGCCCGATGGAGGCAGACCGGGTCGCGCTTGGGTGTACACGACCGCCCCGACCGATCCAAGCGCCAGAGCCACAGCCGCGACAATCGGCACTCGAACTGCGCCTCTCATCCATCCCGGGCCGCCCTCGCCAGCCCGAACCGGAACCAGCAAAGCCGGCAGAACCGCGCCGAGGCCGGCAACGAACTGGACCAGCCAGAACCGATCGCGGAACCAGGGTCCAAGCACCGGGACATAGTCGTAAGCGGTCGTGAACACCTGGCCCAGGACCAACAGGAGGAGCCACAGCCCGCCGAGCGCGAAACCGAATCCGAGCATTCGCAACGACGGTCCAGCGGCAGCCAACGCGCCCGCGCAGCGCCCGAAATTCACATACAGAATCGGGGACAACAGCAGCATCAGATGCATTCCGATTCGCCCCGGAGACTCGATCGGCGGCTCCAGAAACGGGTACGCGCCGCTGTCGGACGGAAATGAGATGCGACTCGACCAGAGCGCGACGGCCAAAGCCGACAGAAAAAGGAGATTCCATGTGATCATCGCTCTCGGACCCAGCCTCGCCAGCAACCCAGGGGCTGCAACTGAGACGGCCACAAAC
>DAOOQY010000129.1:0-8789 GCA_035389025.1 Verrucomicrobiota bacterium | reverse complement strand
TGTCGGGGCGCGCACTGTTGTGGTGACCTTCTCCGAGCCGGTCGATTATGCGTCCGCGGCGGTTGCCGGCAATTACCGGCTCGATCAAGGCCGGGTTCTGAGCGCACAACCGCAGTCCGACGCCCGCCTTGTCTCCCTTCAAGTGGACGCGCTCGAGTTCGGGCGGTCCTATCTGCTGACCGTCAACAATCTCAAGGACCGGAGCGTGGCGGGCAATCTCCTGGCGCCCAATTCACGGATTGGGTTTGTCGCCAGCATCCTCACGGCGTCGGACCTGGGCGAGTTCCCGGAGCCCGGCAGCGCGGTCTCCGTGCCGGGAGGGTTCGACATCACGGCGATGGGAACCGGTCTGGGCGATTGGACGGACCGCTTGCACTTCAGCTACCAGGAGCGGACCGGCGATTTTGACGTGCGGGTCCGGGTGACGGCTGTGGAATTGACGGATGTCTGGGCGACGGCCGGTTTGATGGCGCGCGCCCTTCGCAGCACCAATGGCCCCATGGCGGGCGTCTTCGCCACACCGTCAATCAGCGGCGTCTTCTTCGCCTCGCGCGGGGCGACCAACCCGCTGTCGATCTCGCCCTCGATGCCGGTCAACTACCCGTACACATGGCTGCGCCTGCGGAGGAACGGGGACCTGTTCACCGGCTATTCGAGCTACGACGGCGAGGCCTGGCGAACGCTGCGGAGCGTGACCAATCCCATGCCGGCGCTGGTCTATCTCGGGCTTTCGGTGAGCAGCCAGCAGACCAATCGCGCCCTGCTCGCCCGGTTCCGCGAGTTCAGCGACGTCGTGAGCGCGACGGAAGCAGAGCGGCTCCCCGACGTCGAGTCTCTCGGCCCATCGAGCCGTCGCACGCCGCTCGTGATCTCGGAAATCATGTACAACCCGCTCACGAGGGGGGACGGCTCGAACCTCGAATATGTCGAGCTGTTCAACAGCCAGCCCGTTGCCGAGTCGATTGGCGGTTTCCGCTTGTCGGGATCGATCGATTACACCTTCCCGCCGAACACCCGGATCGAGGGCGGCGGCTTCGTGGTGGTGGCCAAAGAACCGTCGGCGCTCGAGGCGGCGAGCGGGCTTCAGACAGTCTACGGCCCCTACGAGAACAACCTGCCCGGCGATGGCGGGCGCGTCACTCTCCACAGTGAACTGGGCGCCGTCCTCGTCGACGTCGAGTATTCGGATCAGCCGCCGTGGCCGGCCTCGGCGGACGGCGCGGGGCACTCGCTTGTCCTGGCGCGACCCAGCCTTGGAGAAAGGCGGTCGGCCGCCTGGTCTGCCAGCCTGATGCGCGGCGGATCGCCCGGCGCGATGGAACCGATCCGCCTGGACGCCTGGGCGTCGATCAAGATCAACGAGTTCCTGGCTCACACGGACGATCCGGCGCTGGATTTTATCGAACTCTGCAACGCCGGCGCGCGCACGGTGGATTTGGGCGGCGCCTTCCTGAGCGACTCGCCCGATGCCGACAGGTTCCGCATCCCCAACGGCACACTCCTGCCGCCCGGCGGCTTCATCCAGTTCACCCAGAACGATCTGGGATTCGCCCTGAGTTCCTCCGGCGAGACCATCTGCCTCGTCAACCCCGACCAGACCCAGGTGATCGACGCGGTGCGCTTCGGCCCCCAGGCCAACGGAGTCGCCAGTGGACGATACCCCGACGGCGCGCCGGGCATCCACGAGTTGCGGGCGCCGACGCCCGGCCGGCGCAACGACGGCCTGCGCATCAACGAGATCGTCGTCAACGAGATCATGTTCCACCCGGCTGGCGGCGACGATGCTGATGAGTACGTCGAGCTTCACAACCGCGGCGCTCAGCCCGTCGATCTCTCACATTGGCGATTCATCGACGGCATCGATTTCGCATTTCCGCCCGGCGTGACGATTCCGGGCGGCGGCTACATCGTCGTGGCGAAGGACGCCGCGCGTTTGCGATCCAACCATCCCGCGCTCGGTGCGGGCGCGGTCGTGGGCGATTACCAGGGCCAACTCGCCAACGGCGGCGAACGCGTGGCTCTGGCCCGCCCGAGTGATCCGTCGAGCCCCTTGGCGGATTTGATCGTCGTGGATGAAGTGGCGTACGGCGAGGGCGGGCGATGGGGACGATGGGCCGACGGCGACGGAAGCAGTCTCGAGCTTGTGGACGCGCGCAGCGACAACCGCCTTCCGGCCAACTGGGCCGTGAGCGATGAGACAGCCAAGAGCGCGTGGGTTGCTGTCGAGCACACCGGCGTGCTGGACCTTGGCACGGACGTTTACGGCGTGGATCGACTGCAGATTCTCCTGATGGGCGAAGGCGAATGTCTGATCGACGACGTCCAGGTCATCGGCCCCAACGGCAACAACCTGGTCCCCAACTCGACCTTCGAGCAGGACGCGCAGGGTTGGCGCGCGCGCGGCACGCATGCCCGGTCAAGCCTCGAAACCACCGAGGGCTACCGCAGCGGCAAGAGCTTCCGGCTCCGCGCCAGCGGACGCGGCTCGACGGACGCGAACCACGTCTTCATCGATCTGACGGGATCGCTGACACCCGGAACCTACGCAACACTCCGGGCGCGGGCGCGGTGGTGCCGCGGCAACCCCGAACTCCTGCTCCGTCTGCGCGGCAATCACCTCGAAGCCGCCGGACGGCTGCCTGTCCCGCTCGCCGCCGGCACGCCGGGGGCTCGCAACAGCACCGCTCGGGCGAACACCGGCCCGGCGCTCTGGGATGTCAAGCACAGCCCGATTCTGCCCGCCATCGGGCAATCCGTGCTCGTGACCGCCCGTGCGCACGATCCGGACGGTTTGATGGCGGTCGAGTGCGTCTACCGCATCGACCCCTCGTCGCAAACGACGCGGCTTGGAATGCGGGACGATGGGACCGGCGGCGACGCGCTGGGCGGAGACGGCCTGTACTCGGCGGTGTTGCCGCCGCAGACCACCACCAACCTCGTCGCATTCACCGTCGAGGCATCGGATGCAGCCGCCACGCGCGCCACCAGCAGGTACCCGGCGGAATCGCCCGAACGCGAGTGCCTGGTGCGCTGGGGCGAACAGACGGCCCTGGGGAACCTGGGCACGTACCGCATCTGGATGACCCGCGCCACCTTGTCGGAATGGGAGACGCGCGAGCCCAGCAGCAACGATCCGTTGCCGGTGACGTTTGTGCACGGCCATGAACGCGTGGTGTACGACGCCAGCGCGCTCTACAGCGGCAGCCCGTTCCACTGGGGCGGCTACGATTCGCCGATGGGCCTCAACTGCAACTACGTCCTGCTGTTCCCCAAAGACGACCGCTTCCTCGGCGCGACCGATTTCGTCCTCAACCTGCCGGCCAATCTGGGCAGCGATCGCAGCGCCCAGCGCGAGCAGTTCTTCTTCGCCATGGCGCGCGCCATCGGCCGCCCCCACGCCTGCCGCCGCTTCTGTCATCTGATCGTCAACGGCCTGGTCCGAGGCCCCATCTTCGAAGACGCCCAACAGCCCAACCGCGACTACGTCGAGCAATGGTTCCCGGACGATGCCGAGGGCGAATTGTTCAAGATCGAGGATTGGTTCGACTACGACGACACGATCCTGAGCTTCCAGAATGTCGACGCGACCCTCGACAGGTTCACCACCGCCGACGGCGACTACAAGCTGGCCCGCTACCGATGGAACTGGCGCAAGCGCGCCGTGCGCGACTCGGCGCACGACTACGCGCGGCTCTTCGAGTTGGTGGACGCCCTCAACGCAAGTCCCTCGGAATACACCGCGCGCGTCGAGAGCCTCGTCGACGTCGACGGCTGGATGCGCACGTTCGCCCTGCGCCATGTCGTGGGCGATTGGGATTCCTACGGCTATCGCCGCGGCAAGAACATGTATGCCTATCGCCCCGCCCACGGCCGGTGGCAACTCCTGGACTGGGACGTCGCCTTCGCCTTCGGTCTGGGCGACGGCACGAGCCATGACCTCTTCGACGCTCAACACTCGGACGGTAGCATCGACGCCGTCACCGAGCGCATGTACAACCATCCCCCCTTCCGCCGCGCCTACCTCCGCGCCCTCTACGACATCGCCCATGGCCCGCTCGAAGAGGCCTGGGCGCGCCAGTGGCTGGGATCGACCTACACCGCCCTCGCGGACAATGCCCTGGCCGCCACCAGCCCCGACACCATCCTGACGTGGATTCGCAACCGGCGCCTCCACATCATCGACATGCTCGCCACCAACGCCGTTCCCTTTGCCATCACCAGCAACGGCGGCATCGACTTCACGGTCCAAGGCAATAACCTCGTCCAACTCGAAGGCACCGCCTCCGTGCAGATGCAGACCCTCCGGGTGAACGGACGCGCCTTTCCGGTGACATGGACCAGCGTCACGGGCTGGCAAATGGACTTCCCTTTGCGGAGCGGGGCCAATGTCCTCAGGTTCGAGGGATATGGCTCGACCGGAGTTCTGATTCCCGGAGCGGCCGCAACCCTCCGCATCGATTACGCCGGGCCCGACCTGAACCCGCAGGATTACCTGGTCATCAGTGAAGTCCATTACCACCCGAACGCGCCGGACACCGGCTTCGTCGAGATTCACAACATGTCCGACACGCACGCGTTCGATCTGACCGGATTCGAGCTTCGGGGCGCGGGCTTCGCGTTCGCCGAAGGCACCGTCATCGAGCCGGGCGCCTACCTGGTGGTCGTCACCGACCGGTCCGCCTTCGGCGCCGAGTACGGATACCAGGCGCGCGTTGCCGGGGTGTTGCCCGGTCGTTTACGAAACGATGGGGAAACACTCAGCCTCGTCCGGCCCGGGGCGACACCCGAGCAGGATGTGCTCATCGACCGTGTCACCTACGACGACGCCTGGCCCTGGCCCGCCGCGGCGGATGGCGAGGGTTCCTCGCTCCAGTTGGTCGATCCCACCGAAGACAACCGCCGCCCGGGCGCCTGGGTGGCCGTCACGAATGATCCGTCCACAACCGGCTGGAAGTTCGCCCAGATCACCGGCATCGCCAGCGGCGGGTCTCTCTATATCTACCTCGAGTCGTCGGGCGAAGTCTTCCTCGACGATGTCTGGCTGGCCGCCGGACCGCTGGCGGAGACCGGGACCAACCTGGTGAAGAACGCCGGATTCGAACAACCTCTCGCCGGGTCGTGGATCGTATCCGACACCGACCCCGACAGCCGAATCGAATCGACCCTGAGCCATTCGGGCGCCGCCTCGATGCGGCTGGTCTCGGAAACGGGCGGCAACACACTCCTCCCCTCCCTCGGTCAAACCAACCTGGTCGCCCGCCCGGGCGAGCTCTACACGCTCAGCTTCTGGTATCACCCGACTCCGACCGGCGGAGGCCTGACCGCCGGCCTGCTGGGCAGCGCGCTGGAACTGACCGTCAGCCTCGTGCCGGGCGAATTGCCGCTGCCGCTCGCCACGCCCGGCGCGCCCAACGTCGTGCCCGGCACCTCCACGCCGCTTCCACCGCTCTGGATCAACGAGATCATGCCGAACAACCTCGGCGGCCCGCGCGATCGCTTCAGCGACGCCGATCCTTGGTTCGAGCTGTTCAACGCCGGCGGCGACCCCGTCACCCTCGATGGCCTGTTCCTCGCCCATAACGGCCCCGGCCTCCTCGAATGGCCGTTCCCGTCCGGACTCACCATCGAGCCGGGCGAGCGCCTGGTGGTGTGGGCCGATGGCGAGGCTAACGAAAGCAGCGCCGAAGAGCTTCACGCGAACTTCCGCCTCGATCCGATCGCGGGCGCAATCGCGCTGTCGATTCAGGACGGGGCTGCCATCCGCGTTGTCGATTCCCTGCGCTACGCCGACGTGTACCCCGATCGTTCCTGGGGATCGTGGCCCGAAGGCGATCCCGATTCGCGCCAGGTGCTCCATTACCCCACGCCCGGCGCGTCCAACGACCCCTCATCGGCGCCGGTCGTCATCAACGTGAACGAGTGGATGGCCGACAACAGAACGACCGTGGCGGATCCGGCGGACCGGGACACCGACGATTGGTTCGAGCTCTACAACCCGAGCGACGTCGCGGTCGATCTCTCGGGCTATTCGGTCACCGACGACTTCGGAGAGCCGCGTCGATGGGTGCTGCCGCCCGGGACAATCATCACCGGCCGCGGCTACCTGCTGATTTGGGCGGATGACGAGACCGAGCAGAACGGACTCGGCCTTGGCCTCCACGCCAACTTCCGCCTCAGCCAGGAGGGCGAATCCCTCGGGCTGTTCGCCCCTGACGGAACCCAGGTCGATGCGGTCACGTTTGGTCCTCAGGAGGACGATGTGAGCGAGGGCCGCTACCCGGATGGTGCGCCGCCGCCGTTCATGGCCATGACAACGCCGACCCCGGGCGGACCGAATGTTGCGCCCGGCCCTTCGGCCCCGCGGGCCATCAGCATCGAGTTCGGTGGCGCGGGCATCGCGGTCCGCTGGGCGGTCGAGCCCGGCCAGACCTACCGAGTCGAGTTCACGGACGACCCCGTCGAGTCGGCCTGGCAGGCCGTCGGCGGACCCGCGGTGGCCGCGCAGCCGGTCCTCGAGTTCGTTGATCCGATCGATCCCGGGCGGAGGCAGGGCTTCTATCGCCTCGTGTTGCTGCCATAGTGGAACGTTCCCCTCTTCTCGGAGGGACGCTCTCGGTCGGACCATCCGGCTGCACCGTCGTCGGTCGAGGGGCAGACAGGCCCGCACACCGCCTGTCCGCCCCCCATCTCCGACCTCCGACCCCCCATCTCCGATCCCCCATCTCGGGAGTTGACTCCCGGGGGCGCTCGCACGAAGAATCTCGCCCATGAATGACACCCTGGATCATCTGACATCACGTCGCGAGTTCTTGAAATCCACCAGCCGCGTCGCCGCCGCCTCGGCGTTGGCCGGCGTTGCCCTGCCGCATGTTCACGCGGCCGAAGACAGCACACTCCAGTTGGCGCTGATCGGCTGCGGCGGACGCGGCACGGGCGCCATCGTCAACGCCTTGGCTACGCGCAACCAGGGCCCCATCAAACTGGTGGCCATGGCCGATGTCTTCAAGGAACGCCTCGACGACAGCTATCGCAACCTGAGCCGCAACCATGCCGCCCAGATGGACGTGCCGCCCGAACGGCGGTTCATTGGATTCGACGCCTACAAGAAGGCGATGGATTGCCTGAAGCCGGGCGACATCATGGTTGCCGCCACGCCGCCAGCCTTCCGCTGGGTCCACTTCACCTACGCAATCCAGAAGGGCCTGCACGCCTTCATGGAAAAGCCCGTCACCGTCGACGGCCCGACTTCGAGACGGATGTTCGAGTTGGGCGAAGCCGCCACCAAGAAGAATCTCAAGGTCGGCATTGGCCTCATGTCGCGCCACAGCCGCCACCTCGCCCAACTCGCCGAACGCGTCCACAACGGCGAGATCGGCGACATCATCCTGCAGCGCGGATACCGGATGCACGGGCCGGTCGGATTCTTCGCGTCGCTGCCCAAGCCGGACGGCGTGAGCGATCTGATGTACCAGGTCCAGCGTTTCCACAGTTTCATCTGGGCCAGCGGCGGCAACTACAGCGACTTCTACATCCACATCATCGATCATCTCGGCTGGATGAAGAACGCCTGGCCGGTCAAGGCCCAGGCGCTCGGCGGACGCCACTATCGGCAGAGCCCCGAGGGCGTCACCTACGTCGACCAGAACTTCGACACCTACGCGGTCGAGTACACGTATGCCGACGGCACCAAGTTCGACTTCGACGGCCGCTGCATGACGGGCTGCATGGACCAGTACTACAGTTATATCCACGGCAGCAAGGGCAGCGCCATCGCCTCGAAAAACGGCGATTGCGGCGGACCCTCGACCATCTTCAAGGGCCAGACACCAAGGCGCTCCGACATGCTCTGGGAGTCCAAGGTCACCCCGGGCGAAGAGGATCCCTATCAGAACGAATGGAACGACCTCATCAACGCCATCCGTAACGACAAACCGTACAACGAAGTCAAACACGGCGTCGAAGCCAGCGCGGTCACTTCGATGGGCCGCATGGCCGCCCATACCGGACAGGAGATCACGTACGAGGATTTCATCAACGGCGACCACGAAATGGCCCCAGGCCTCGATCAGCTCACCGAAAGCTCCGAAGCCCCTCTGAAGGCCGGTCCCGATGGCCGTTACCCCGTCCCCGAGCCCGGACGCAAACGCACCCGCGAATACTGATCCTCACAGAGTCGGCGGCCACGGATAGACACGGATCAAACACGGATGAATCGCCGATCAGACAGTGCGTCGAGTGCCGGTCCCGGCCACCGGACGATCGGCCTTCTCGACGACCGTGACCTTCACCGAGCCGGCGGCGTGCAGCCGCAGCACCACGGGATCGCTGGTCGCGGTGAGCTTCGCCGTGATCGGGCCGCCGACGCCGGTCGCGGCGCGCGCGACCAGCGTGTACGAGCGACCGACCAGCTTGTCGAACGCGAAGCTGCCGTCGGCCTCGGTGGTGGCGGTGCGCGACGGGTTGGTCGACACCACGACGGTGGCGCCGGCGACCGGCGCGTCGCTGGTGTCGAGCACCAGGCCCTCGAGGCGCAACGCGCCAGCGGGATCGTCGTCGATCAAGATCTGCTGCTCGCGATCGTCGCCGCGATCGCGGCGGTCGGGGCCGCCGGAGCCGGAGCCCGGTCCGGGGACGCGGGGCGGGACCGCCGACACGCTCGGCTTGGTCGACTTGCTGCTCTTGTTCGAGCCGCGCAGTGCGAAGAACCAGATCGCCGAGGCGGCGAGCACCACAGCAGCGAGGACGACAGCGACGCGGGGCTTCATCGGTGCGCACTATGACAGAGGTCA
>DAOOQY010000128.1:4990-8815 GCA_035389025.1 Verrucomicrobiota bacterium | reverse complement strand
CCATCGGATGGGAGAGGGCCGGGGTGAGGGGTCTGTGTAGGATATCCAGCCGACTCCGGCAGTAAGTCCGGCGCGCGCCTCGCATGCCAGAGATTCTGCTCGCCACACTGAACGCGAAGCACATCCACTCCGCGTTGGGTCTGCGCTGCCTGATGGCCAATCTCGGCAGTCTGCGGGAGCGGGCGGCACTGGTTGAATTCGACCTGACCCAGCGTCCACTCGAGATCGTCGAGCGGATGCTGGCCCTGAGCCCTCGGATTGTCGGCCTTGGGGTCTACGTTTGGAACGTCGCTCAAATCACCGAGGTGGTTGCCCTCCTGAAGCGCCTGCGCCCCGGCGTGGTGATCGTGCTGGGAGGGCCGGAAATGATCTGCGCGACCGATCTGCCGCCCGTTGCCGGGCTGGCCGACTGCGTCATCGCGGGCGAAGCGGACCTCGAATTCGCCGCATTGTGCCGGGGCATCCTGGCTGCACCGCCGCCGGCGGGAGGAGCCGATGCGGGCGGCCCTTCCGGGGCATCGGAGCGCCTCTGCCCAAGTCCCGGAATGGCGCGGAAGCCGAGGATCATCCGGGCCGGGCACGCCAGGCTCGGCGACCTGGCCTTGCCTTATGAGTTCTACACCGACGCCGACATCGCGCATCGGATCGTGTATGTCGAGGCGTCGCGCGGCTGTCCGTTCGGCTGCGAGTTTTGTCTCTCGTCGCTCGAGGCCTCAGTCCGGCAGTTTGATTTGGACCTGTTTCTGGGGGCCATGGAGCGGCTTCTCGAGCGGGGTGTGCGGCACTTCAAGTTTGTGGATCGGACGTTCAACCTGAACATCGAGGTCTGCATGCGGATTCTCGAGTTCTTCCTGGCCCGCCTCCGCGACGGGCTCTTTCTCCATTTCGAGATGGTGCCCGATCGTCTGCCGGTCGAACTGCGCGAGGTTCTGGTCCGCTTTCCCGCCGGGACCTTGCAGATCGAACTCGGAATCCAGACCTTCAACGATGAAGTCGCCCGCCGGATCAACCGCCGACAGGACTGCGCGCGGATCGCCGAGAACCTCCAGTTCCTGCGTCAACAGACTCGGGCGCATCTGCACACGGACCTGATCATCGGCCTGCCCGGCGAACGCATCGACAGCATCGCGGACGGATTCGATCGATTGATCGCGCTGGAGCCGCACGAAATCCAGATGGGCATCCTCAAGAGGCTCCGCGGCGTCCGCATCGTCCGACACGACGCTGCGTGGGGCATGGTCTACTCGCCGCTGCCGCCTTACGAGTTGATCGAGAGCAGGACACTCGATTTCCCGACCCTCCAGCGGCTCCGGCGTTTCGCGCGGTACTGGGACCTGATCGGCAACAGCGGCAACTTCGTGGAGACCACACTCCTGCTCCGGGCCAAGGGCGGGGAATCGCCTTTTGCCGGTTTCCTGCGTCTCAGCGATTGGCTCTTTGCGCAGACGGGCCGCCAGCACGCGATCGCTCTGCCGCGTCTGGCCGAGCTTGTTTTCGACTACCTCACGCGCGTGCTGGGATGCGACCCGACCGTTGTGGAAGCCAGCGTGCTCCGCGACTACCGTCGTTCGGGCCGCGCCGGGAATCTGGCGTTTGGGCGGGAGGGCGCCGATCGGGAAACCACAGTCCGTCGCGCCGCGGGCCCGAGGCGAAGCGATCGGCGTCAGGCTCGCCACCGCGCGGCGGACGATCAATCCAGGCGCACGGCCCGGTAGAAGCGCAGCGGCAAGGACGGAGCGTTGGTGTCGACGAGCGTCACGGTGTCGGTCGATGGCGTCTGTGAGAGGAGCGGTTCCCAGGAGACGAGGTCGGTCGAGACATCGAGCCGCAGCAGTCGTCCGGGCATGGTGGCGATGCGCATCTGCAGCATCCCGCCGTCGATCAGCTTCAAGGCCTCGAAGCGTGGCGGCGTCGGCGGAGGCGTGGTGTGCACGTTGATCGAGACAGTCGCGACCGGGCTGTAGGCGATCCCATCCCAGACGCGGTAGGTGAAACTGTCGCTTCCAGTAAAGCCCGGGCGGGGTGTGTAAACGAAGTTCGTGCCCAGTCCATGAACGCGTCCGTGCCGCGGGCCCTCGAGGATGACGGCGCGCAGGACATCGGTGTCCGAATCGGTGACTTCCAGTAGAAACGACACCGGGGCATTCAGAGGGGCTGTCAGCCACTGATTGGTGGTCTCCGGCCGGGTGTTGGGGTGGACGATCGACAGGGCGACCACGCCCGGCGCGCTTTGCAGTTCGCCGTCATGGACCGTGAACGCAAACCGGTCCGGTCCGTAGTAGTTGGTGCGGGGGGTGAAGATGAGGTTGGGCGCGGTGCCGCTGAAGCGTCCGTGTGCCGGGTTCGTGACGATGGTGAACTGGAGCGGGTCGTTTTCCCCGTCGATGGCGCGGAGAACGACATTGGTGGGCCGGTTCATCGGCACGGTGAGGAGGTACGATTCGGCGATCGGGGCCGTATTCTGGTCGGTCATGCGCAGGGAGACGAGGCCGGGCGAACTGGACGCCTGGCCGTCATGGGCGGTGAAGGTGAAGCTGTCTTCGCCGAGGTATCCCAAGTGCGGTGCATAAACGACATTCGAACCCCCCACGGTCACCGTGCCGTGGGCGGGCTGCCGCGCGATCTCGAACGACAGCGGATCGGCATCGGCATCGGTTGCGTCGAGCGTCAGTTCGAGCGGACGCCCGACTTTGGTGGTGACGGACTGGGGCGCGGCGTTCGGCGGATTGTTGACGGCCAGCACGACGAACCGAACAACGGCGGGGGAACTGGCGAGTTCGCCGTCCCTGGCGATGTAGGTGACGGTGTCTTCGCCGGCAAATCCGAAGCGCGGGTAGTACGTGGCGACGGTCGGCTGGGCCCAGAACTCGCCGTGATCGGGGCCTTTGACGATCTCGAAGCTCAACGCGTCACCGTCCGGATCGACCGCCTGGTAGATCACATCCCGCGAGGTGTTCCGGTTCAGCACCAGCACCAGGTCTTGGGCCACGAGCGGATCGTTCACCGGCTTGACTTGCAGCGCGACCGTGCCGCTCGTTTCATGGCCCTGGCCGTCGGCGATCGAGTAGCCGAAGCTGTCGGTCCCGGACCACCCCTGGCGGGGGCGATAGACCAGGGACGCGTCGGTGCCCTGCTCGACCGCGCCGTTTGCCGGTTGGCCGAACCCGGTGAGGGCGAGGGCATCGCCGTCGGCATCGGTATCGTTGGCCAGAACGTCGATTGCGATCGGTGTGTCTTCGATGGCAATGACCCGATCCTCGACCGCAACGGGCGAATCCGGCACAGGGCGCACCCGCAGTGTGACCCAGGCGAGCGCCATGCCGTCCTGGCCGTCGTCGACGAGGTACGCGAAACTGTCTTCCCCGAAGAAATCGGGGTCGGGCTGATACCGCAACAGGCCGTTGCCGAGCGCCTCGATCGTGCCCGCGCGCGCCCGGCTGAACTGGAGGAGGCGCAACGGCAATCCGCGGGGATGCGAGTCGTTGGCGAGGGGATTCAGTGTGCAGGCGGTGTCTTCGTCCAACTCGGCCACATCGGCGACGGCCAGCGGCGGGACGTAGTCGAGGCGCACGGCGAACGTTGCCACGGCGCTGCCGACGAGCCCGCCCGGGTCGCGCGCAACGAAGCGGAGAGTCTCGGCTCCGGTCCATTCGGGCGTCGGGGGTTCGATCGCGACCACCCGGTTGTCTTCGAGTGCGACGAGCAGGTCGGATGCCCCCTCGATCGTCCATGTCAACGCGGCGGCCGGGTGATCCGGATCGACGGCGTAGCGGTCGAGTTCGATCGGGAAGAACACGCCGCCTGCGCGGATGGTCTGACTCGGGA
>DAOOQY010000128.1:0-4980 GCA_035389025.1 Verrucomicrobiota bacterium | reverse complement strand
GCCCTCGACCGCCGGGGGCTGGTTGGCCGGTTTCAAGGCGGGCACGGAGCCGGTGTGCGCCGGATCGCGCTGGTACATCGGCCAAGGCAGATCGCCCGGGACGCACGGCGTGTCGAGTTCCCAGGCGTAGAGGCTGTACCGGCCTTTGGCCACATTCGCCGCGGCCCGTCCGCCGTAACCATAGTCCTCGATCGTGCTGGCCACGATGTCGAGCCGGCCGTTTCCGTCGAGGTCCGTCAGGACGGGCGGCCCGGCCTTGAAGCGGTTGCCCGCGCCCGTCTCGGTGACCAGGGCGGTGATGTGGGGATGCGGATGCAGGTCAATCGGTTTGCCGGCGCGCGACCATGCCTTGACGCCGCCGAAGTAGGAGATGTCTCCAGTCATCGCCGCCTGGTTCGCATATCCCGGTGTGATCACGACAACGTCCGGCCAACCGTCGCCATTCACGTCTCCCACAACGGGCATCGACTTGACCGAGCCGAGCATGGGGAACAGGGACGCGTTGTTGGCCAGGATCGGCCCGACCGGCCAAGCGGGATGATCGAAGCCGTCGTGGCGCAGCAGGTGGATCAGCTTCTCCTCCCAGTTCACCGCGACGATGTCGAGCGCTCCGTCGCGGTCCAAATCCCCGAGTGCCGGTGTGGCCGTGAAGGACTCATGGATCAGGACCGGCCAACCGGGGCGAATCTGGCCCTCGCGATCATAAACAAAGACCCCGCCCCGGGTTCCCGCCTTGCCGCGCGCGCCGGCGTCGTGCGAGGCCACAATCACCTCGGCCCGATGATCGCCGTCGATGTCGCCCACAACCGGGGAACCGTACAAGGACCCGCCCGTTTGGACTTGCCACACGGGGCCCGCCGGCTGGCGCGGATCGAACATCGCCACTCCGCCTTCGCCCGCGACAGCCACGATTTCCAAGTCGGGATCGTCATCCAAGTCGCCGACCGCCGGGAACTGGCGCGGCACTTCGAGCGGCAGGGCGGCGTCGGCCATGAACCACTGCTGCCGAATGCGACCCCACCGGTCGAGCACGGCGAGCATCCGTTGGCCGGTCGGATGCGGGGCTGCGCCGGTTCCGCAGACAACGAGTTCGGCTGTGCCGTCGCCATCGAGATCGGCGAGCGCCTTGCCGAAGTTCCCGCCCCCGGCCAGCGCCGGCCAATCGCCATCGAGCAGACGCCCGTCGTGCCGGAACGCCCAGACCCGACCGCTGTCGCCCGCGTCGACAAACACCTCGCTCATCCCGTCGCCGTCGATGTCGCCGACTGTGGGAAGGTCTGTGGTGGGAAACCCCGCGGCCAATGCGCGCGACCACTCGAGGGTGCCGTCGGGCCGATACACCAGCAGCCGGGCCATCTTCCCCTCGATGTTGCCCGCCTCGACTGTCAGGATTTCCTGCGCGCCGTCCTGATCCAGATCGGCGGCGACGATTTGCCGCCAGTCGTTGGTGCTGTAGCCGGATGGCGCGGTCACGTGCTGAGGCCAGCCGACACGGAGCTGTCCGTCCAGGTGCACCAGTGTGGCGGTCCAGGAGCCGATAGTCTCGCCGCCTGCCCAGGCGGTCAGCTTGAGCGAGTAGAATGTGTCGGGGGCCACAGCCCCGGTGTCCCACGTTCCCAAGAGACCCCCGATCACCGGCGCCTGGCCCCCATTCGCCAGCACAATCCCATCGGTCGACCACGCCGAGGGATCGCGTCCGATCCCGTGCGCGATGGTGTACGTGCGGCCCGCCCCGTAGACGGTGCCCGTGAGCGGGACCAGGCTGCCGGCGCGGACGACGTCGGTGTGCAGGGGTGAGGCGAGGTGGACGTTCCGAATCGTCACCGTCGCGCGATCGACCGCCTGTTGGTCCAGAGTGTCCCAGACCGTCAACCGCAGGACATACGAGCCTTCGGGTAGACTGTCCGTCGACCAATCCGCCAGAAGGGCGCCGCGGTCGACGGGCAGTTCGGCGCTGTGGAGGCGCGTCCAGTTGGTGGGGTACACGCCCTGTCCATAGTCGAGGGCATAGCCCCGGAACTGCGGGCTCGAAGCCGTGCCTTCGAGATCGATCCGGCCCGAGAGCACCGGAGCCAAATCGAGCCGGGCCGTCGGCAGCGGGACGTCGACACGCACGGCCCGCCATGCGTTGAGCCGCCCGGCTCCGCAGTACACGGCGGTCTGGATCGGATCGACCGCGTTGCGCAGGATGTCCTCGACCTGGACGGGCGTGAACTCCGGGTGGCGGCTGAGGACAAGCGCGGCCACGCCGGCGACATGGGGTGCGGCCATCGATGTGCCGCTGGCGGGTTCGAAACGGTTGTCGGGAACGGTCGACAGGATGTTCTCTCCCGGCGCCGACAGGTCGACATGGGGGCCGTAGCTCGAGAAGATGGAGCGTTCGTCGCGAGGGTCCAGGGCCGCGACAGTGACCGCTTCCGGATAGGCGGCCGGGTACGACAGCGCATCGCTGCGGGTGTTGCCGGCCGCGGCCACGATGACCATGCCTTGCGCGTGGGCCTGGGCGATCGCCTCGGCCAGAGCCTTGCTGTTCTCGAATTGCCCCCAACTCGCGTTGACGATGCGCGCCCCGTTGACAACGGCGTAGCGAATCCCGGCGATCACGTCGAAGAGGCTGCCTTCCCCGCTGGCGTTGAATGCCTTGATCGCCATCAGGCTGGTCTGCCAGCAAACCCCCGCCACCCCGATCTCGTTGTTCCCCACCGCGCCGATCGTTCCGGCCACGTGCGTCCCGTGGATTTGGTCGTCCATCGGATCGCTGTCGTCGCTCACGAAATCATAACCGTGCACGTCGTCGGCGTACCCGTTGCCGTCGTCGTCCAAACCGTTGCCCGGGATTTCACCGGGATTCGTCCAGAGATTCGCATCGAGGTCCGGATGGTAGAAGTCGATGCCCGTGTCGATCACGGCCACCCGGATGGCGGCGTCACCGGTCGTCAGGGCCCAGGCGAGAGGGGCCCGTATGTCCCCTCCCGGGCGCCCGGCGGCGGCGTCCGGGTTATGGAGGTTCCACAGTTCGCCGAAGCGGAAATCGTTCGGATAGCGCGCAGGGTGCGGATCGTCGAACAGGGTCAGAATCGTGTTCGGCTCGGCGTAGGCCAGCGCGGGATGCTGCTCGAGGCGGGCAAGCACCAGATGGGCGGATTCGCCGGTCGCGGCTGTCACCAGGGCGAGCCGATCGAACACGGACGCGCGGGTCGAAGTCTGGCCAGCCCGGCCCGCGCCGGAACCAGACAGCCATCGAACGGACTCGATGCCCGGACCGAGGTCAACGCCCGCGTAAGCCGGACGGGCAAAGGCGGCTGCGTCGCGGAAGCGCACCACGAATTGGTTGGGCACAACCCGCGTTGTCGGAACCGAAGCCTCGAAGTCGGCGTCGCCCTCGAGCCACGGGCTGGGGCCTGCGGCGGGCGGCGCGGCGTCCGGCGACGGGACTGAATGGACGGGCGGTTGTGCGCCCGCGTGTCCGTGCACCCAAACCAGGACCAGGCCAAGGGCGGCCCATCTCCATGCTCGGAGGAGCCATGAAGACGCCTTTGGTCGGTTGCGGACGGCCCGCGGCATGACACACACCTAGCCCAGAATCGCGGAAAGCCCAAACATATTATGATCGGCGGGTTGCGCTTGCATTCACGCTTAAACCGGACCCATCTTTGGCCGCCCCGTATGGACATGTACATTCGAAACCACCGTCCGGACCTGATCTACGGACAGCACATCGACTCCATGTTCCAGACTCCCACCACGCGGGTCTGGAAGACACTGTATGATCAGGGCCGACTCGAGGCCCCGCAGACGTTTTTCTGGGAACGAAAGCCGCCCGACCGCAACGGGCTGCACGTCTCGCTCCTGGCCCTCAATGCCATCGACGCCCTCGGTCCAAAGGCCGCCAGCCTCCGCGACATGCTGTCCACGATGGGGCGCCAGGATTCCGCCAGCGTGCCGCGCGTCGCCGAGTATGTGCCCCGGCTGCTCGACCATATCCTTCTGCCAAAGCCATGAACTGTGCCATCCGCCGAGGCGCGTCCGGTAAGCTGTCCGATCCGTGTCCGTCCGTGTCGATCGGTGGCCCGTGTCGATCGGTGGCTCCCCGTGGTTCTCCGGGCGGGTTGTGGGGACTGAAGCACGGCGTGGCTTTCCTGAATCACGGTTCGTTTGGCGCGTGCCCGAAGCCGATTCTCGAACTGCAGGCCGAACTGCGCCGCCAGATGGAGGCGGAGCCGGTCCAGTTCCTGTGGCGCCATTACGATGAGCGACTCGAACCCTCGCGCCAGGCGCTGGCCCGGTTCGTCGGCGCGCGACCGAGCGATTTGGTCTTTGTCACCAACGCCACGACAGGCGTGAACGCCGTGGTGCGCTCGCTCAATCTCCGCCGCGGCGACGCGCTCCTGACCACCTGCCTCGACTACAACGCCTGCCGGAACGTGCTGGCCGAGGCGGCGCGGCGCGCCGGCGCGCGGCTGATTGTCGTTCGAGTGCCGTTTCCCGTGTCGGGCGGCGACGCCATCGTGGGGGCGGTGTTGAAGGCTGTGACGCCCCGAACGCGTCTGGCCCTGCTCGATCACGTGACGAGCGACTCGGCCCTCGTGTTGCCTCTCGAACGCCTCGTGCGCACGCTCGAAGATCGCGGTGTGCCGACGCTCGTCGACGGCGCCCACGCGCCCGGCATGGTTGCGCTGAACCTCGCCCGCCTCCGCCCCGCCTACTACACCGGCAACCTCCATAAATGGGTCTGCGCCCCGAAAGGAGCGGCCTTCCTCTGGGCGCGCGAGGACCTTCAGTCCGGTCTCCAGCCGCCTGTCGTCAGCCACGGCAACAATCGATCCCGACCCGGTCATACCCGATTCCAGGACCGGTTCGATTGGCCCGGGACAATCGATCCCACGCCCTGGATGTGCGTCGGGGAAGCGATCCGGTGGATGGGGAGCCTCCTGCCCGGCGGTTGGCCGGCGCTGCGGGCCCGCAATCACGCCCTGGCGG
>DAOOQY010000127.1:0-8849 GCA_035389025.1 Verrucomicrobiota bacterium | reverse complement strand
CATTGCCACCTTGAACCGCTCCATCCAGCGTCCGGGTTTGGGAAGGAATCTGAGCCATGCCGGATGCCAACTGAGGAGCATGTAAGGCGCCGCCAGGCCCAATGCGGTGGCGGCGAACATCAACACAATCACATGGGCCGGCTGTGTAAACGCGAAACCCAGCGCCACCGTCAGGAAGGGAGCCGTGCAGGGGGTCGCAAGCGCGGTCGCCAACACCCCGTTGAAAAAGGCGCCGGCGTTGCCTTCTCTCGATGCAAGTCCGGCAGCCGCCCCGATCGCGCTGCCTCCCAGTGTGACCTCGAAAACGCCAAACAAGTTGAGCGCCACCAGGGTGACTACGACCGTCAGCGCCATGCGGAAGAAGGAATTCTGCATCTGCATTCCCCAACTGGCCGCATCCCCCGCCCTTTGAACGCCGATCACCACGCCCGCCAAGACCATGAACGACACGAGCACGCCCAAGCCGTAGAGCAGACCCAGTTGCCGGACGCGGCGCGGTTCCTCTTTGCTCTGCTGGACGAAGCCGAGGATTTTCAGGGCGATCACCGGCAGCACACACGGCATGATGTTGAGGATGAGGCCCCCGAGCAGGCCCAAAACCAGCATCTTCCACAGCAGGGTCCGGGGCGATTGTCGCGTCGTTTGGGCTGTCGAACCGCCCGGATCCGACGCGCCTGCGCTCGGGCGCGCGGATGCGAAGGTCAGGGTGACTTCGTGGGCGCGGATGCTCCCGGGGCCTGTCCCCGGCTGAATCAGCAGACCAGGCAGCGCTGTCGGAAAGTCCGTGGCGAGCCGTTTGAGGGTTTTCGAGAAGCGAAAACGACCGGTCGGGGCTTCGAGCGGCTTGACCTGGGGCCTGACGTCGTAGGCATCGTCGGCGTAGGGATAGAAATCGACGGGGACAAAACCGTCGGAGACCCGGCCCTCGATGGCGATCTCGCCGGAATCGCCGTCAGGTTCGAGAACCCATGCCACCGCCGCCTCGATGGCGGGATTCGGGACGGGAATCCGCGCCTTCCACTTCTCGATTTCCGCGGCTTCCTTCGAGGATTTGGGTTCTGGCCCAACCGTGAAACGGGCGTTCACGGCGGCGTCGCCCGGCAGGCACGCCTCCTTGCATTCGAGCCACGCCACGTCCGCCTTGACCTCGATCGCTCCTTCGGGGAGGTCGGCGGCGAGCGTCAACGGCACCAGGAGCATTGTCTGGTCGTGGTAAACGAAGGTCGTCATCCCGGCCGCGGCGTGCGATTCGGGGGGCGGCCAGTGGATTGCGCCCGGGCTGATTCCGGGCGGCAGGTGCCACTCGATGCTGGTTGCCAGACCCGACTCGCCGGGATTGCGCCAGTAGGTGTGCCAGTCTGGCGCCATCTTGAGGTGGATGCCCGCCCAGACCACCTCGCCGGCGCGCGCCGTGTCGGCCGACAGGACCAGGCGGGCGCTGGTATTGGGCTGGGCGGCGGTTGCGGCGGCGGCCAGGAACCAGATCGCGGCGGCTAGTGCGGTGGCTCTCCGTGGTGTCATGCGATGTAAGCGCCAGGATTTCAAATCTCCGTCCAGGCGCCCGGGACCGGGGCGGGATAGCGGCCCTGGGCGTCCGCCTGGACGGGCGCGGGGCTCGACGCGGTGAGGGCGTCCACATTGGGGCAAAACTGGAACTTGGACGCGACGGCTTGTTCCCATGTCACGATCTGGCCGGTGTGGACGGCGGCGCGACCCATGATTGCGCCGAGGTTCGAGAGGGCGGCGCGTCGGGTTTCGTTGTGCGGGCGATCGTTTCGGATGGCGCTCAGGAGCACGTCCCACTCGGCCTGCCAGGGGTTGACGGTCTCCTTGGGAGTTCTCCAGGCGATGTTCGACGGCTCGGTGCGCTGGTCTTTGTAGAGCCAGCAGGTCGGCGCGTGAATGTCGCCAGAGAACTTCGCCGCGCATTGGGTCCCGTGAACGAACGTGACAAAATCGGTATGGCATCTCGGAATGTAGCGCCCGGTGACCAGGGCCTTGGTGCCGTCGCCAAAAGTGTACTCGATCGAGTAGCTGTCAAGATTCTGGCTGGCGTCGGTGCTGCCGGCAAACCGCCCGCCCACCCCATGCGCCGACACCGGCCAGGAGTCCTTGATCCAGAAACACTCGTCGATTTGGTGGATCATCAGTTCGATGAAAACGCCGCCGGAGGCCCACAGGAATTGGTAGGGATGCCCGGGGCTGAGCTGCCAGAGCAGTTCGTTCTCCTTGCCCGAGAAAGGCGGCATGAAATAGCCGGGGTCCATCCGGTAGGCCCGGATGATCTGGACCTCGCCCATGGCGCCATCCCGAATCTTCTGGATCAGCGCCTGCCGCGCCGAGGAATGACGGGCCATCAAGCCCGCGGCGATCTTGAGGTTCTTCTTCTCGGCGGCTTCACCGGCTTTGAGAATGCGCTGGACGCCCCCCGGATCGGCCGCGAAGTCCTTTTCCATGAAAACGTTCACGCCCTTCTCGACCGCATATTCGAGATGCGGCGCGCGGAAGGCCGCATGGGTGGTGAGCATGGCCACGTCGCCCGGGCGCAGACAATCGATGGCGTGACGGTAGGCATCGAAGCCGAGGAAACGGCGTTCCGGCGGGACGTCGACCCGGTCGCCCAGGGCCTCGCGCAGCGCGGCGTGCGATTGACTGAGCCGATCCGCCCGCAGGTCCGCCATCGCAACGAGCCGGACCGGCCCGGCGGCGCCCGTCGCTGCCGCGCGCTCCGTGCCGGAGTTGTCTCCGAGCACAAGTCCGCCCGCCGACATCGCGTTGGCCACGGCGCCGCACCCGCGCCCCCCGCACCCGATCAAGGCGAGGCGGATGGTGTTGTCTTCGGCCGCGTGGACGTGCGGGAGTGCGACCCCGGCAAGCGCTGATGCGGCTGCGAGTTGCCCTGTGGTTTTGATGAAATCCCGGCGGGAAGCGAGTGGATGATTTCCAGCATTCATGGGGACCATGCTCCATCGAATGCCGAAATGCTGTCAATCCGCGAGTCGCTAGGCGACGCCGGTCTCTCGCCCGGCAAGGAACTCGCCGAGCGCCTCGGCATCAGCCCCCGCACCGTCGAAGCCTACATCGGCAGCATCTGCTACAAACTCCACGTTCACACCCGCACCGCCGCGCTGGCCAGGTATCTGGGGCGGTAGCTGTTCGGGTCTTGAACCGCGAATGGACGCGAATGGAGCGACGCTTGCGGGAATCCCGTGGGCGAGGCTGCCACCGGATTCGCGGTTCACATCCACGCCAGGCAGGGATCGCGCTCGATCTCGGGAAAAGACGGGCCCAAGTAGCGCGCGGGCGGGAGGCCATGCCACTCGCATAGCAGGTGCCAGGCACAGGACGTGAGCAGCTTCGCCTCCTCGACCGCCGGACGCCAGGAGGCGGTGCGCAACTCCCGCAGCGTTGCCGGGCGGGGCATCAGCCCGAAATCCCACGCGCCGCAGACCCGGACCACGAAGTCCACGCGCTCGGCGAGCGTCGTCAACCCTCTCGGCGCCGGGACGTCCGGGTACAGGCTGCTGTCCAGCCAGTTCGCATCAGGAGCCGGTGAATTCATGTTTGTACCAAAGCCGGGTGGCCTCGGCCCGATCGCGATCGACCCGGTCCGCAATGCCGACAACGGACGCGTCTGCGCGATCCGGCTGAGGCGCAGGAGCACCGCCTCGCGAGCGGTCACGCCGTCCGGCGCCGACACCCCGCGTTTCTCCTCCCGGAGCCGCCATAGCCGCCAGCATTCATCGACGCTCGCCAACCCCACCCGGCACAACTCGCGGATGTCGAGGAAGTCCCGCGGCGCGCCCCGAGCGACGAGGGCCGCCATTTTCGCGGCGATCAGGTCTTCGAGCGAATCCAGCGCCACCGGCGGCCATGGGCTGGGCTGGCCGACTCCGATCTGCGCGCTCCGTCGCGCCATCTGGAAACTGAACACGGTCTGACCATTCTCCTCCAACTCGAGGCTGACGACATCGCCATGCTCCCGACTCGATACCGATCCGAATGGCTGGAGCGCGTTTCGAATCCGTTCGAGCACGCACGCCCGGTTCGCCTCGGTGGCGGATTCGGTCCACCAGGCATCGACATCGTTCGTGTTTCTGTAGTCGTGGTAGTGGGCCAGCCCGAACGCGCCCCCCCAACGACAAGCAGGCCCCAGCCTCGCAACCGCGCAGCGCCTCCAGGCAGGCGATGGCGTAAGGCGAAATCCTCTCCGGTTTTCCAGGACCCACGCGCACCGGGCCACTCTCGCAGAAACGCCCGGCGGCCGGCAATGCCTATCCCCCGCCCGTGATCATCGCCCAAGGTGTCATTGATGACTTCCCTCACCAAGCGACGGGTGGTGTTGGCGCTGTCCCTGGCACTGGTCGTCCCGGCGGTCCTCGCAACGAAATGCTGCTGCGTGGCGGGTAGCCTGCTGGGGCTGCTCTGGCTGAAAACGGTGCGCCCCGGCTCCGTTCCGTCCGCGCTGCGCCTTTCGTGGCTTTTCGCGGCCCGTCGGTCTGTCGTCCAAACCACAGTTCAACCAGTATGGGCCGGGGCGATCGCGTTGATTCGGGATGGACTTTGGGGTGGACAGGCGTTCCGGCAGGAGCCTAGGCTGGCCGCGTTGACACCTTTGATCTGCTCGTGAGCAACGATCACGCCATGCTGATAAAGACCCTGCCATTCGTCGACGGGGAGAGACCGCGCTCTGGTTATGTCCCTCGAAGTGGAAGCGGAAGAGGCGTCCGCGGCGGGCGGGGGCGTTGGTTCTCGATCCTGGCGTTGTCCTTCGCCGGCCGCCGCAGGAACTCGAACCGCCCGACTGGGGCGTGAAGGGTTTCAGCTGCCTGGACGTCGTGCAACCCGTCCTCGACCGGCATTGCGTCACCTGCCACAACGCGCGCGAGCATCCGCGCGACGTCGACCTGAGTGGCGATCGGACGGATATTTTCAACGTTTCGTACGAGATTCTGGCCCGGAAAGGAACGCCGGCCGAGGACGCTCACCAAGGCGGTGCGGCGATGGCTGGCTTCCGCAATCCGTATACGAGCTGGATGCCGACCTACAACGGCACCGAGGAGAACATCTTGCAGATTCAGCCGCGCGCCTGGGGATCGCCGGCGAGCAAATTGGCTCACCTAGTGCGCGCGGGTCATCCGGACGCCCAGGGCAAACCGCGGGTGGACCTGGCGTCGGACGAGCGGCGTCGCATTTGCGCCTGGATCGACTGCAACGTCCCCTACTATCCGACGAGCGCTTCGGATGATCTCGAGATCCCGGGTTGCCGGCGGATTTACCCCCCCGATCTGGACCGGGTGATCGATGATGTTGCCCGCCGCCGCTGAGCCATGACACCTCCGTTGCTTTCCTTCGCGTCGCCTGACCGCCATGCCGCGATTGCGGACATCGTCCGAAGGCGTTCGAGCAATCCGGCCAACATCCGGCAGATGGAATTCGCTGGTTTGGATTGGACGGCGATCCACGAGGTGCTCGATCTCGGGTGCGGATTCGGGCTGCCGGCGGGGCTTCTGGCTCAACAGAGCGCTCCCGGCACCCGGATTGTGGGAGTCGATGCCTGTGCCGAGAACGGCGCCCCGTTCCTTGCGGCCGTCCGCGCCGCCGGGCGCCACGGGGCTTTCGAGTGTCTGTGTCTCGATTGGACGCTGCCCTGGCCGGATCGGCGGTTTGACCTCGTGGTGGCCGCCTACTCGCTGTATTACTTTGTTGACCTCTTGCCGGAGATCGCGCGCGTTCTGAGCCAAGGCGGGACCTTCGTGACGGTGACGCACAGCGAGACGACCTTCTGCGTTCTGTGCGAAGCCGCGGGGCTCGACGCGTCTTCGAGTCCGCTGCGCAGGCTCCTGCGCGGGTTTTGCGCCGAGAACGGGGCGGACCGGCTGGCGCCATTCTTTGCGGACATCGAGCGCATCGAGTACCCGAACACCTTGCGGTTCGAGCCGGGGCACCTGTCGGAATTGCTGGACTACGCGGATTTCAAACTGCCCCTGTTGGCGGCGGAGGGCGGCGTGTCCGAGGCGGCGCGCACAGGCGTCCGGCAGCGTCTCGCCGCGCTGCTCAGGGGCGGGGGAGTTTTCGAGATGGACAAGAACGACGTCATTTTTCGGTGCCGCCGGCCCCACGCGCTATGAGGGCGCGCTACTGCAGCCAGTGCGGCCACGAGGTGGCCACGCGTGAAGTGGCCGGACGCGCGCGCGAGGTGTGTGCGCAGTGCGGCACGGTCTTTTATCGGAATCCACTGCCTGTGGCTGCGGCGGTTGTGCTCGATGCGCAGCGCCGGGTGCTGCTGATTCAACGGAAGCATCCGCCGCGCCGCCGCCTCTGGTGCCTGCCCATGGGCTTCGCGGAGTTGGGAGAGACAATCGTCCGCGCAGCCCAGCGCGAGTTGGCCGAGGAAGCGGGCATTCAGGGCCGCGCCACGCGTCTGCTCACCGCGGAGTCCTTGAAGATCAAGCCGTATGGCGATCTGCTGGTGATCACCTTCGAAATCGAGAAGACGGGCGGGATCGAGATGGCCGGCGATGACGCCCAAGATTGGGCGTACTTCCCGCTGGACGCGTTGCCGCGCATGGCCTTTGCCGCCAATCAGCGGGCCATTCGCCAATGCGTGCGGGCGCACAGGGAGCCGTGGGCGATCCAGGACTCGTTTGAGCACATGCAGCAGCAGACTCACGAGGCGATGCTGTCCGATTCCCTGGTCCGCCTGATCAGCCGGCATGCGCGCGCGATCTGCGACGCCTGGCTGCGGGAAGTGCGGTCGCATCCGGCCACTCCGAGCTATGCGCGTGTGGCGCCGTCCTCTCTCCGGACGCGGGCGGTACAGGCGCTGTCGCAGTTCTCCAAATGGCTCGCCGGCGGCGAAGAGGGCGACGAGATCGGACGCTTCTACCGCGCGCTCGGGGCCGAGCGCTGCCGGTTGGGCTTTGCGTTGAACGAGGTCCTTCGGTCGCTTGGGCTCCTGCGACGCCACATGCTGCGATTCGCCCTGGATCGAGGCGTCTGGCATGGCGCCCTGGATGCCTACACAGCCGTCGAACTCGATCACCGCATCATCGGTTTCTTCGACCAGGCCGTGTATCACGCCGCCTTGGGCTACGAAGAGGCCGAGAAGACGCGAAGCGGTTTAGCCCGGACATTCACACACGCTTCGCGTGAGCCGATGTCCGGGCTGGTCTAGCCCGCATAGCATTCATCCCGCGAAGGCCCACCGCCATGCGCACACACGGAGCGTGAACGATGCAGGCTAGCCCGCATATTTCGCACCCCGATGGTGCGCAGGGCACTGAGACTTCGCATGAGGACTGCTATGCGGGCTAGTCGGCCTCGAATGCGAACAGCGTAATGCTGCAAGGCGCGAGTGTGATCTGTTCGCCCAGCGATGGCACCTGCTGCTCCTCGATCACAACGCGCGGCGCTTGGTCGGGGTCGTTGAATGCCATCGGGTCCGCCCCGGCGATCTGCCAGCGCGTGCCGCGACCTTTAAGCCCGGCGCCCTCGATGCGGAGCGGGACGGTTGCCGGTTCGAGGGTGGGATTGACCACGCCGAGCGTGAGCGTCTTGCGGTCACGGCTCCAGGCCGCCTGGGCATCGACCAGGCCGGTCGTTTGTGTGGCCACGGGCAGTTCTCCGAAGTGGTGCCGGTAGAGTTTGAGCACCAGACCTGTCGTTTCGAAGGCCGCGTTGCGGCGGCTTGTCTTGATTGCGCCGATGACGTTGACCGTCTGGGCGTAGAACGCGGAGCCGACGATGTCGCTCTGCCGGGCGTACTCGTGCACGCCTGCCGCAATGCCGAGCGCGTCCTTGAGGAAGTAGCGCGTCCCCAACTCGCCGAAGACGTGGGGCCCGTACCAGTAGTTCCATTCGGTCATGGCGATGCGGATGTCCTTGCCCTTGAGTTCGGGCAGGTCCTGCCGTGCCTTGCGGTGCCATTCGGCTTTGCGCCGGATATTGTCCGGGATTTGGCGGACGTGGGCGGCCAGGCCGGGGCGCTCCTGACAGTAGAAATGCTCGGCAATGAAGTCCATGTGGTCCGGGCATGATTTGAGGAGGCCGGTGCTCCACGAGCCGATGTCGCCTGAGGCGATGCAGATGATTTTGGGATCGACCTCGCGCATCTTGTCGACGACCCAGTTCTGCTTGATCACGTAGTGGTCGAGGGTCATGTGTCCCAACTGCCAGGCCCCCCACATTTCGTTTCCGATGCCCCAGTATTTCACTCCGAACGGCTCAGGCGCTCCGTTTTCGGCACGGCGGCGTCCCCAGTGAGTGTCGGGGGCCCCGTTGCAGTACTCGAGCTGGGCGGCTGCCGAGTAGGCGTCGCCGAAACCGGTGTTGACGGTGATCCAGGGCTCCGTGTCGATCAACCGGCAGAACCGGATGAATTCGTGCATCCCGAAGTCATTGTGCTCGACCCCCGTCCAGGCCGGGTTGGTCCGGGGCGGACGCCGGTCGCGGTCGCCGATTCCGTCACGCCAGTCGTAGCCGCTGACGAAGTTGCCGCCGGGCCAGCGGTAGATGGGGGCTTTCAGATCCTTCAACAAGGCGAGCGTGTCGGCGCGCATCCCTTCGACGTTGTCGGCGGGCATGAGGGAGACCGTGCCGATCAGCGCCGCGCCTTCCTTGACGAGCAGTTCGAGTGTCGCCTTGTCGGTCGTCCCGCCGGCCGTGAAGGCGAACTCGAAACGGCGGTAATCCGGGGCGTCGAGGGCCACGGCAACCGTTCGTTTCGCTGCGGCGTCATCCCCCCACGCGAGCGTGACATCGACCGACACACTCTGGCCGCCGTGCGGCCTGAGCCAGACGTAACCCGTGTAGCGCTTGCCCTGCGTCACCCCGAGGTCTTCCTGCCG
>DAOOQY010000126.1:0-8853 GCA_035389025.1 Verrucomicrobiota bacterium | reverse complement strand
CCCGGCGGTGCGAACGGTTGGTCCGGAATCTCGTTTCTCGATGCCACCAACGAGAACCGCCTCGCCCACCTGACGATGGGGAACTACGGATCCACCGCCCTCTGGCTGTCGAATTCCACGCTGGTTGCCGAGCACGTGGTGTGGACCAACTCGACACGCAACGTCATCATGCTCGACAACTCGTCCTTGGCCGTGCGGCACTCGCGCTTTCCCAACCTCGAATGGTACGAAGCCGTCTCCGGCATCGGCATCCCCACCAACGGATTCCTCATCCTCGAAGGCAACACCTTCGGCACCACGGTTGGCTATTGTGACGTGATCGATTTCAGCGGGGGCAAGCGCCCGGGCCCAGTCCTTCAAGTGCTCGACAACGTGTTCCTGGGAGGCAGTGATGACGGGCTGGACCTCGACGGCACCGACGCGCATATCGAGGGCAATGTGTTCATGCATTTTCACAAGAACAACAGCAGCACCAGCGAATCGAGCGCCATCTCGACCGGCTATTACCAGAAGGTCTCGGAACTCGTCATCGTCCGAAACCTCTTCTTCGACAATGACAATGACATGGTTCTCAAAGACGCCGCGCGGGTCTGGGCTCACAACAACACATTCGTCGCCAGCCGCCTGGGATCGCTCTGTTTCACCGAACCCGAACGCCCCAATCAGTCGTCCGCCACACTGGTTCACCTCGACGGCAACATCTTCTGGCAGCACCCGGTCGTGATGCGCAACCTCGACACCAACTTGATCGCCAGCCACGCCCTGGACTTGCGTGTCAACCAGTCCATTCTGCCCCAACCCGGCCCCTGGAGCGGCGTCGGAAATCTCGACGTGGACCCCCTGTTCGTGAATCCAGCCGGGGACTTTCACCTGCGTCCCGCCTCCCCTGCGCGCGCAACCGGCCCACTCGGTCTCGACATGGGCGCCTTCGTACCCGCGGGCGCGGTGCTGTCGGGCGAGCCATCACCCCAGACCTGGCGTCGGGACGCCACAGTCACCGTGGGGGGCCCCGGCATCATGAGCTACCGCTATCGGTTGAACGACGGAGCCTGGAGCGGCCAACAATCGATCGCCCAACCAATCGCGTTGGCCGGGTTGGCTGATGGAACCTACCGACTCGAGGTTCTCGGCTGCAACTCGGCCGCCGTCTGGCAGCCGGAATCGGCCCCCACCCTCTCCCGTTCCTGGACTGTCGCCGCGAACGCAGCCCGCGTCCGGATCAGCGAAGTCCTCGCCGCCAACGGAACCGCCGTGTTGTGGAACAATGCCTACCCCGACCTCATCGAACTCCACAATGATGGTCCCGACGCGGCTGATTTGTCCGGCTTGAGCCTGACCGACGACCTCAATCAACCGCGCGCGTTCACTTTCGCCCCCAACACGATTCTGGCTCCTCACGAATACCTGGTCCTGATCGCCGATCGAAACATCGCCGCCCCGGACGTCCACCCCGGCTTCCAACTCAGCCGCGAAGGAGGCGTCGTCGCCCTGTTCGACCGGGAGCCCGACGGTGGCCAGTTGCTCGATCGCGTCGACTACGGCATGCAGATCGAGGGCCTCTCGATCGCCTGGACCGACTCGGGCGAGTGGCGCCTGGCCCGGCCCAGCTTCGGCGGCCCCAACCAACCGGTCCCCTTGGGCGACAGCGCCCGCGTGCGAATCAATGAGTGGCTGGCCAATGCCGGCTTGAATCACCGGAACGACTTTATCGAACTCTACAATCCCGAAGCCCTGCCTGTGGCCCTGAGCGGCTTCTTCCTCACAGATGAACCCGCCGGCTGGCCGCGGCGACATCCGTTGCCTCCGCTGTCCTTCCTCCCAGCTCGGGGCTACGCAGTCTTTGTCGCAGACGGCGATCCGGACCAGGGCGCACATCATCTCAACTTCAAGCTCGCCCTCGAACAAGGTTTGCTGGGCCTGTTCGACCAGGCAGGAACCCGGGTCGACATCGTCGCCTACGGCCCACAACAACCGGACCAATCCGAGGGCCGCACTCCCAGCGGCAGCTCGAACGTCGTGTTCTTTCAGCACCCCACACCGGGCGCCCCTCCCAAATCGCCGGACCCCTCCGCCACACCCGTCGTGCTGAACGAAGTTCTCGCTCACCCGCTCCCCTCGTCCGTGCCGGACAACCCGAATACGGATTGGATCGAACTCTGCAATCGCGGTCAAATCCCCATCGATCTTGCCGGGCTGAGCCTGAGCGACCGGACCGACCAGCCCAGGCGCTGGGTCTTCCCGTCCGGCATGACACTCGATCCGGGCGGCTTCCTCCTGGTCCTCTTCGATAGCAGCGCCCCGGCCTCAGCCACAAACACCGGCTTCGGCCTGAGCGCAACCGGCGACTCGGTCTTCCTCTTCGATCGCCCGGAGAACGACGGACTGCTGCTCGACGCCCTCACGTTCGGCATTCAGGCTGCCGGGCTCTCCCTGGCGCGCATCCCTGCCGGAGGAAACGACTGGCAACTCAGCCTCCCGACCCCCGGCTCCGACAATCAGCCGGTGGCTGTCGACCCGCCCGACCGACTCAGGATCAATGAATGGATGGCCGACCCGATCGATGGCGACGATTGGTTCGAGGTATTCAATCCCGGATCGCGTCCGGTCCGGCTCGGCGGCCTCCGTTTCACGGATGAACTGGCCAATTCCGCCAAATCCGTCGTGCCCGCGTTCTCGTTCATCGGAGTCGGGCTCGGCGGGTACCAGGTATTCGTTGCCGACAGCGATCCCTCCAAAGGGGCGGACCACGTCAATTTCAGGCTCTCCGCCTCAGGCGAAACGATCGGTATGACCTCACTCGATGGACTTCTCATCGACGCTGTCCACTTCGGCCCCCAGGACGAAGGCGTCTCCGAAGGCCGCCTCCCCGACGGCGCCGATCGCGTCGTCGGTTTCCCAACCTCCTCGACCCCAGGCGCGCGGAACAGGGACGCCGACGATCTCGAATTGCGTGTTGCGCTCCCGACCACCGCGGAAGTGCTCTTGTCATGGGAGGCATCGATCGGGGTGCGTTATGCGATCGAGAGGACCAGCAGCCTCGCGTCCGGACAATGGACAACAGTCGCGGAGATGACGGCAGACGACCATGAAGAGCAACACAGTGAGCGTCTGTCGCCCGCCAACCAATCGTTCTATCGACTGCGGGTCGTTCCGTGACTTTCGCGTGACAGCCTCGACTCGACTTGACCGGGGTCCGCTGGGAGGCTCCAGGATTCGTGCGTTCGCCGTCACTGCACGGTCGATGAAAAGGCGAGCCCGTCTGCTCGGTTGCCTCTGCCTCACGCTTGCGTTGGGGACGGCGTGGATCGAAGCCGGCAACAGAACGCTTCGTGAAGTAAGCTGCAGCCAACTCATCGCACCGGTGTTGCTGTCCAGGACGTTGCTCGGCCCTGAGACCAACGCGATGGTGGCGTTCGCCGACAATCGGCAAGACAACGAATCCGCTGGGTCGGTTCCGGGCGATGGGCAATGGCGGCGAGCGCGCCTCGCCGACCGTGGCACTCGACAAGGGCGATGGACGTTCGACGGCGACCATTGGAACTCCGTTGGGACGAACCACGGGACCATGATCGGGCAGGAGACGTATGCAGGCGGCTACCTCCAAGGGGCACTTTCCCTGGACGGCTCCAATTGCCTCGATCTCGGCCCCCATGCCCTGGCGACGTCAGCCTACACGAAATCCGCCTGGATTCGCTTCACGGGCGGCTGGGAGAACCATATCCTGAGCGGCGACAGCACGAGCAATTGCCACGCGTTCTCGGTGCCTTACACCTACGGCTACCAGTTGGCGGCGGGCCATCAGGGAGCATGGAGCACGGTCCGCGACGACGTGAGCATCAAGCCCGGGGTCTGGACGCATGTGGCCGTGACCTACGACCAGGCAGAAAACGGCGGCACCCTGCGACTCTACCGCAACGGGAGACCGACCGGGGGTATTCCCGTGGCCACTGAGGTTCCCCCTCCTCAACGGTGCGCGTGGCGGCTCGCCCATCGGTTACTTCCAGCGCAACGATGTCGAACCGGAATCCCTCCAAAGCAACTATGGCCGCCTGCTCTTCCGGGCACGGAAGGCGGGGGTGGCCGATGCCGTCCGGGCCATCTTCTGGTACCAAGGGGAGAGCGACGGGGCGTCCGCCGTGGCACACGAGTTCGGATTCCTGGCGCTCTGCCGCGACTGGCTTCAGGATTACCCATCGACTGAAAAGGTCTATTTCTGCCAGATCAAGAACGGTTGCGGCACCGCGGCCAGCAGCCTCGCCCTGCGCGAACGCCAGAGACTCATGGCGGACCAATACCCCCTGCTGTCCATCATGTCCACCAGCGCCATGTTGCACTGGGACGATTGCCACTTCGTCTACGAGGGCGGGTATCGTGACCTGGGTAACAACTTCGCGCGCCTCGTCTTGCGAGATCTTTACGGGCAAGCGCAACCCAGCCAGATTGACCCGCCGAACTTCGCCTACGCCTACTTCACCGACGGATCGGGCTCGAACGTCACCGTCCTCACACGCAATCCAGAGGACCAACTCGTTTATGCCGCGATGCCCGCCGATTTTCGTGTCGAGGACCCCGCCAGCGCCATGGAAGCGGTGGTTGTATCCGGCAGCGCCTCGAACAATGTCATCCAACTCGATGATCCATACCCAGAGGATCGACCGTGTGGCGTACTGCGTCGAATTGCAGAGCCGCCCAGGGGCTCCGCTCCAGTGGGTTTATGTGTCGCTGTCTGCTTTCACCGATAACCCTGTCTGGCTTGGCGTCCCGGTGGCCAGGAAAGGCATGACGTTTCAGACCGCCGTGAGAGACATGAACGTGTATGCCAGCCCCGGCACGGGCGTTGTCGAAGGTCGCCATCTCGCCACCGGCACAATCGAGTTCTGGGGCTATGGCTACGGCACGGAGAACGCAGCCCGCTTCCCAAACGCCAGTGACTCGTCTTACGATCACGGCGACCAGATCAACAAGGCCAGCGGCTTCTATGGGTCGATGCAAATCCACAACTCTGACCTCGATGGAGACGGTCCGGGAAGCGCAGCCCAGACCCTCTTCGCCTACAACGGCTGGGGAGCCACGGGCGCCGACGACATCGGGATCGGACACCCGCCCCCGGGCCCTGCGTCCGATTGGACCTTCGCGCACAACGCCCTGACGTGGAATGTCAAACGCCTGGCCGTGCTTGTCCGCGTCGATGTGGATGGCGATTATCTGCCGGACGCCTGGGAGGAACAACACTTTGGTTCACGCGAGGCGCCGTGCGGTCGACCCGAGGACGACCCCGACGGCGACGGACTGAACAACGCCCAAGAACATGCCGCCGGCACGGACCCCCACGATCCGTCGAGCTGCTTGCGCCTCGTATCGACCCAGTGGACCGGTCGAAGCCTCCTGGTCAGATTCGCCACTGTCAAAGGACGCGCGTACGTCGTCGAGTTTCGTCAGCCGATCAAGGGGGCGCCCTGGATTCCTCAGGCCACACTGGAAGGCACTGGCGACGTGGTCCAGGCCTCGGTTTGCGGTTCCGAATCGTCGCCAGAGGGTTTCTCCCGCGTGCGGCTGACGCCCTAACCCGCGTATTTCACACCCCATCGGTGCCCAGGGCGGTCAGACTTCGCAGGATGATTGCTATGCGGGTTAGAAAAGCAAAACCGCGCCAGGTTCGAGTTGCAGAGAAATGAACACACTGTTCTTATGGCAGGACGCTTTCAAAACTGAGAGGCGTCTCTGGATTCCCTTCCCGGGCGCGGTTTTGCCACAGCCCGGATTATGAGACCCCGCGAAGCCTTGCGAAATATCCGGGCTAATGCCCTCGCGCAAAGACGGCAGATCGGACAAGAGCTGGGTGACAGAGGCTATGCGATTCGCTGTCAGGCTTGACAAAAAGGGGCTTTCGCTTCCCCCCACGTTGCGCCATATTCAATGCACCAGCACGAGTATGCAGACGAAACCACTCTCCGCAACGACCTTGAACCCGATCCCACTGCGCAGGCGCCTCGCTTTCACCCTGATCGAGTTGCTGGTTGTTATCGCGATCATCGCGATCCTGGCGGGAATGTTGTTCCCCCTGCTGGCGCGCTCGAAGGAGCAGGCGCGTCGGATGCATTGCACGAACAACCTGCGCCAGATCGGCCTGGGCATCATGATGTACCGCGACGATCATGGCGATCGCCCCCCGCTCTACCTGGTCAATCCCACAAACATGACCTACGGATACACCGGCGGCAACCAGCCCTACCTCGAAAAGGGTTACGTCGAGAATACAAACTCCTTCATCTGCGCCTCGGACCGCACCCGGGGACGGATCACGATCGATTTGGGTTGGGAGTACTTCGGCGACTTCACCACCAGTTACGCCTATCACCTGGGTCCCTGGTTCCAAACGACGACCGAAGGGAAGACGTGGCTCGAAGGCCAGCTCAAGCGCTGGAGCACGCGCTACATCGTCGCCGCCTGTCCATGGCACCGACACCTGTTCAGCGGGTGGACCGGCAGCACATATGACCCCGCCAAGAGCTTCTCCAGGAAAACCAACGTGAAGGACCTCTGCCTCCGGTACGACGGCGCCGTCGACAGCTTCATCTGGCCGGCCGAGAACTGGGACGAGGAACCCTACGTGCGCCTGCGCTGAGCGTTGAACGTTGAACGTTGAACGTTGAACGTTGAACGTTCTCTGGTTGATGCTCTGGAGGACCGCCGCGGATCCCCTGGCCCGGATGAGTCCACATTCTGGAGTTCTCGGCTTGGACGTGGTCGCAGCTCGATGAAACATGCGGGCCAGCCTCAAGCCTTGCTTTCGCGCATCTCCCGGGCAATGTTGCGCGCCGATGCAAATGCGAAGACCATGAGGAACCCTCTGTCATCCGTTCGCCTGCGAAGGAGTCTGCGGGCCGTGAGACGCGGCGCGCTCCGCGGCGCTTTCGCGACTCTGTTCGTTTCACTGAGCGCGGGCGACCAGCCGCAATGGGGACATGCCTGGACCCGCAATCTCGTCTGCAACGAAACCGGTTTGCCGGACTCCTTCGACCCGGCGTCGGGGGCCAACGTCAAGTGGGTTGCCGACCTCGGCACGGAGACCTATTCCACGCCGGTAATCGCCGGCGGACGCGTCTTGATCGGCACCAACAACGAGCAGCCGCGCGACCCCAAGCACCAGGGCGATCGGGGCGTGTTGATGTGCTTCGCCGAGAGCACCGGTGAGTTGCTCTGGCAACTGGTCGTGCCCAAGCGCGATGAAGACCCTTTCTTCGACTGGCCCCGAAGCGGCATCTCGTCCCCCGCCACCATCGAGGGGGATCGGGTCTACATTGTAAGCAACCGGGGCGAGGTCCTCTGCCTCGACGCGCACGGCCTGGCAAACGGCAACGACGGACCCTTCCGCGACGAAGGCCGCCACATGACACCCGCGTCCGAACCGGCGCTCGAGCCCGGCCCGATGGATGCCGACATCCTCTGGCTCTTCGATCTCACCAGCGGCGCCGGAATCTGGTCCCACGACGCCGCCCACAGCTCGATCCTCATCCGCGGCGATCATCTCTACCTGAACACCGGCACCGGTGTGGACAACACCCATCGCCGCATTCGAACGCCCGACGCGCCCAGCCTCGTGGTTCTCGACAAGCGGACCGGACGCCTGCTGGCTCGGGACGACGAACGCATCGCCCCGCTCATCTATCATTGCACCTGGTCCTCACCCTCGATGGGCGTGGCCAACGGACGTCCCCTCGTCTTCTTCGCCGGCGGTGACGCCGTGCTGTATGCGTTCGCGCCGCTGGACCGCACCCCGCCCGATGGCGAGACGGCCAAACTCGAGAGAATCTGGAAGTTCGACTGCGATCCCACAGCCCCGAAAGAGAACGTGCACCGCTACTACCAGAATCGACGCGAAGGGCCCAGCGACATCTTCGGCATGCCGGTCTTCCACGACCAACGCGTCTACATCGCAGGCGGCGGAGACTTGTGGTGGGGCAAGAACGAGGCCTGGCTTCAGTGCGTCGACGCCGCCCTCGAGGGTGATGTGACGGCCACCGCCCGCCTTTGGTCGTACCCGCTGGTCCGCCACGTCATGGCAACGCCGGCTGTGGCGAATGGCCTTGTCTTCATAGGCGACTGCGGCCAGACGGTGCACTGCGTCGACGCCCGGACCGGCAAGGCTCACTGGACCCATGAGGCGGGCGGCGAGATTTGGGCGTCCCCCTGCGTCGCGGACGGCAAGGTCTATCTCGGCACGCGCCGGGGCCAATTCCTGGTCTTCGCGGCCGACAAGGAAAAGAAGATTCTGAGCACGATCGAACTCGGCGCCCCCATGAACGCGACTGCCGTGGCGGCGAACGCCACGCTGTATGTGGCGACGATGAACCGGCTGTTCGCTGTGGCAAACCGATCAGACAAGTGTGATCAGAAAAGTGTTGCAGGCGGCGAGCCGATTCGCTAGACATTCTGCCGTTCCAAGACACGTATCGAGTGACATCGACTGAAAAGCCAACGCGTGCAGTCGCAAGAACTCTGGCACCCATGAACCCAACCCAACCCATCCAGCCCGCAACCCGCCTTGTGGCAGCCGTGTGCCTGGGCGTCTCACTGAGCGTCTGCGCGGCAGCGGCGGGAATTGTCGGCAACGTCGTCGAGACCGAAGGCGACAACGAAACGACGGACACGATCGTCGCCCAATGGACGGGGCAGACCTGGACAGTGAGTATCGCCAATGAGCCAGTGCCCGGGGCGCTGGTGGGCGACCCCTACACCGTCCCGTATTTCGGCAGCGGGGCGGCCTCGTTCGTGGACCGCACTCACCGGTACCTGAACGACGTGGCTAACAACCTGCCGATTCCCGGATACCTCGTCGGCGGCGAGTACATC
>DAOOQY010000125.1:0-8873 GCA_035389025.1 Verrucomicrobiota bacterium | reverse complement strand
GTGTAGGCGTCCGGCACCCACACCTCGTTGAGGGCGAAGAGCAGGCCGCCCAGGATCGAGCCCACCACCAGGTAAGGCAGGCAAAGCCGCCACAGACTCAGGCCGGCCGCGCGCATGGCGGTGAGTTCCTGATGCCGCGCCATGTTTGTCAGAGTGTAGAGCAGGGCCAGGAGCAGGGCCACCGGGAGGACCGTGACCAGCAACTCGGGCATCCGGACCAGGTAATAGGCGGCCACGTCGCGCGGGAGCAGATGAAAGCGCTGAAAAACATCCAGGTCGCTGATCAGATCCGAAGTGATCCAGAAGATCAGAAAGCCCCCGAGACAGTAGCCGAGGGGGACCAGCAGTTCGCGGAGCAGATAACGGTCGAGCAGCCGCATGCGGCCGGCATTGTCAGGACCGCGCATGGGAAAGTCGAGCGCGGATGCGCCGCATCGCAGTCGGCGGGCCGGGCGCACGATTTGGTATGGCCAAAGGCCGCGCGGCTGGCAAACATGGGCCGGGCATGAACAACATTCTTACCGTCCTGCGCTTTGGCTGCGGCTACCTGCCGCGGTACTGGGTGCGGCTGGCGCTGAGCGTGGTGTTTGGCGGGGTGTTCGCGCTCACCAACGGCAGTTTCATGTGGGCGACGCGCACGCTGACCGAGCGGTTCGCGCCCGCTGCGCCCGCTGCGCCCGCTGCGCCCGCCGCGGACGCGCCGGCGCAGCCGGGGCACTCGGACGCCCGAAGCCGGTTCTCCGGGGTGATCGAGCGGTTGGGGCTCAGTGTCCAGCGCGCCATCGATCCCTGGCTGCCGCGCACGGGCCAGCCGCTGGGGTGGCGGCAAGCGGTGGGCCTGCTCTTGTTCCTGCCGGTCCTGGTCTTTCTGCGCAGCGGCGCCGATTACGGCAACAACTACTGCCTCGGGTGGGTGAGCGAGCGTGTCGTCCGGGACATGCGACTGGACGTCATGGAGAAGCTGAGCCAGCTCTCCCTCGAGTTCTTCACCCGCTCGCGGACGGGCGATCTGCTCACGCGCATCAACGTCGACACGTACAATCTGTTGCGGGCCTTGCGGCAGGGAGTGGCCGATCTCATCAAGGAATCGTTCACGATCGTGGTGGTCTTTTGCGGCCTGCTCTGGCTCGACTGGCGGTTGACCTGCGCGGTCATGGTGCTGTTGCCGGCCTGTCTGCTGCCGCTCATGGTGCTGGGTCGGAAAGCACACCGCGCCATGGCGGTGAGCCGCAAGGCGAACGTCGCGCAATCGGGTCAGTTGGTCGAGTTGCTCGGCAGCATCCGCGTCGTCAAGGCCTACAACCTCGAAGCCGTCGAGATGGCGCGTTTCCGTCAGACGTCCGGGCAGCTCGTCCGCGCCGGCATGAAAGGCGTCAAGGCGAAGGAGTTGGTGAATCCTCTGATCGAGGTCATTTCGGTGCTGGGTTTGGGGGCGTTGCTGCTTTACGTCTTTCACGCGGGCCGCAGCGGCCCGGAACTGGTCGCCTTCGTCACCGGCATTCTGCTCTTCTTCCTGCCGTTGAAGAAGCTGGCCGGCGTGCACATCCTCTTTGAACAGGCCAGCGTCGGCGTCCACCGCCTCTCGGAACTCCTCGCCGAACAACCCAAGGTCGTCGAGGCGCCCAACCCCAGGCCCGTGTCCGGGTTCGGATCGGAACTGCGCTTCGAGCGCGTGAGCTTCGCCTACGACAACCGAGAGGTGCTGAAGGATGTGGACCTGGTCATCCCCCGCGGCGCCAGGCTGGGCGTCGCGGGCGAAAGCGGGTCGGGCAAGACCACGCTGCTCAACCTGCTGTTCCGCTTTTACGACCCGACCAGCGGGATGATCCGAATCGACGGCATGGATTTGAGAGAGGTGTCGATCCGCGATCTCCGCGCTCAATTGGCGCTCGTGAGCCAGGACGTGACGATCTTCGATCAGACCGTGGCGGAGAACATCGCCTGCGGGCGTTCGGGCGCGAGCTTCGACGAGGTCGAAGCCGCGGCGCGCGCGGCCAGCGCCCACGAGTTCATCCTGGCTCTGCCCGAGGGTTATGACACGCGGGTCGGCGAGCGGGGCGTGACGCTCTCCGGCGGACAGCGGCAGCGGGTGGCCATCGCGCGCGCCTTCGTGCGCAACGCGCCGATCCTGGTGCTCGACGAAGCGACGGCCGCCCTCGACTCGAAGGCCGAGGCCGAGGTGCAGGCGGCCATCGACCGCCTGGCCGAGCACCGGACGGTTATTTGCGTGGCGCACCGCCTCTCGACTCTGGCGGGCATGGATCGGATCATCGTGTTGAGCCAGGGACGCATCGTGGAAACGGGCGGCTTCAAGGCCCTGTTGAATCAAGGCGGGGTCTTCGCCGCCATGGCGGCGCGCCAGGGCCTCTATCCGTCCTCGGATTGACGCCTCTTGCGACGATGGTAGGCTTGCGGCCTTTCATGCACGATCGAGCTTCAACGGATGTCGGGCGCCTCGATGATACCGGGGGGGCGTCGGGCCGAGATTCAGTGTGCCCGGCCGGCGGGAATCGAGCCGGGCTCGGGCTGTTTGATCGGGACGGAGGGAGTCGGCCATGATCGTGCTTGGTGTGGGAGGGATGGTCGGACACGACCCTGCGGCGGCGCTGGTGGTGGACGGGCGTGTGGTTGCGGCGGCGGAGGAGGAGCGTTTCCTGCGGGAGAAGCATGCCAAGGGGAAGCAGGCCGAGCATGCGGCGGCGTTCTGCCTGCGATTTGCGGGCGTGAAAGCGTCGGATGTGCAGGTGGTGGCCATTCCGTTCGCCCCCGTCAGTCTCATGAGCCCCGCCCGCTGGCACTATGCTGTCCGGCACTGGTATGCGCCGGATCGGGCGTTTACGGCGTTGTTCAATGGCAACCGGCGTTTTCGACGCAATGCGCGCCAGGTCTTCGCCGCCCTCGAACGTCTGGGCATCGACCGGCGACGCGTCCGGTTCGTGCCTGTCGAGCATCATCTGGCGCACGCATCGAGCGCGTACCATGTTTCCGGATACGCCGACGCCGCCATCATGAGTGTGGACGGCGTGGGCGAGTACTGCACGACGTGGTTCGGACACGGGGCGGGCGGCGAGATCGCCTGTCTCAAGGAGTTTTACGCGCCCGATTCGCTGGGCGGGTGCTATGGCGCCGTGACGGAGTATCTGGGCTTCGAAATGCTCGATGGCGAGTTCAAGGTGATGGGCATGGCGCCCTACGGCGATCCAGACCGCGCGGATGTCTCCGGGCTCATCGAGTGGAGCGAGCGGGGCTTTCGGGTCAACACGCGGCTGGTCAATTGCATTGGACTGCGCCGCTACAAACGCGCCGCCCGGGGCGAGGCCCAGGGCATCGGAACCTATTTCTCGCCCAAGCTGGTCAAGATGTGGGGGCCGCCGCGCGTCGGGGATGAGATCGACCATCCTTATGTGCACATTGCCGCGGCGGTCCAGCGCCAGCTCGAGCAGATTCTCCTGGCCCTGACGCGGCATTATCTGGGCGCGCACATCGCGCGCACGCGCCGCCTCTGTTACGCCGGCGGCGTGGCGCTCAACGTGAAAGCCAATCAGCGCCTCATTCAGGCCTTCGCGCCCGACTGCGAGGTCTTTGTGCAGCCCGCGGCCAGCGACGCGGGCACGGCTCTCGGCGCGGCCACGTATGCCGCCCATCGGCTTGGCGACACGATTCAGCCCATGACGCACGCGTATCTCGGGCCGGAGTATACGGCCGCCCAGATCGAGGAGGCGCTGTGCAAACGCGGCTGCCGTTACCAGAGGTGCGCGTCGATCACCGACAGGGCGAGCGACCTGCTCGCCAAAGGCCACGTGGTGGCCTGGTGCCAGGGCCGCATGGAGTGGGGTCCGCGCGCCCTCGGAAATCGCAGCATCCTGGGCAACCCCGCGGTTCACGGCGTTGCGGACACCATCAACGCGCAGATCAAGTATCGCGAGCGCTGGCGTCCATTCTGCCCCTCTCTGCTCGATTCGGTGGCGCCCGAGATTCTGCAGAGCGGCCACCCATCGCCCTACATGACCTTCACCTTCGACGTCGCGCCGGCGTGGCGGACGCGGATTCCGGAAGTGGTGCATGAGGATGGCACGGCGCGCCCGCAGATCGTCACGGCGGAGAGCAACCCGCGCTACTACGAGCTTCTCAGGAAATTCGAGGCGAAGACCGGGATCGGAGTGCTGCTGAACACCTCGTTGAATCGCCGCGGCGAGCCGATGGTCTGCTCCCCGGACGACGCCCTGAACATGTTCTTCGGGAGCGACCTGCGGAACCTGGCGATCGGGGATTTTCTGGTCGCGAAGTGAGAGCGCGCTCGAAAGCCCGAGCCCGGAACGCCACCGTCCCCTCTTTGACAGCCGTTTGAGGATGCGGTATCGGTGCGGCGGTGAACACAGGGAGAATGGGCTCGATGCCGCAAACCCTTCGGCTGAACGGCCTCGGACGCTTTCTTGCGGCCGCAGCCGCCCTCCTGTATCCGGAGCGCTGTCGCATCTGTGATGTCGAGAGGGCCACGGTCGCCGAGGGCTATGTCTGCGCACGGTGCCGTTCGGGACGCGATGGCGTGCGTTGGATTCGGCGGCCGTTTTGCGAGCGTTGCGGGCTCCCGTTTGACGGGGCGGTTACGACACGGTTCGAATGCGCCAACTGCCGCGGCCTGGGCCTGCATTTCTCGAAGGCCAGGGCGGCCGTCCTGGCGACGGGGGTTGTGCGGGATGCAATTCACCGCTACAAGTATCACCGTGCGCTCTGGCACGAGCCTTTCCTGGCCGGTTTGCTCTCGGACCAGGCGGTTCCGGAGCTTGTTTGCGAGCGTTGGGACTGGCTGGTGCCGATTCCGCTTCACCCCGTGCGCGAGCGGGAGCGCGAGTTCAACCAGGCGGAGCGGTTGGCGAAACGCCTCAGCGCGGCGTCCGGGATTCCGTTGAACGTCCGGATGCTCCGCCGGGTCGAACCAACCAAGACGCAAACCCGGTTGACCCGCCGCGAGCGGGCGGCGAACATGCGGCGGGCATTCGCGTTGAGAGCCGGGGTGTCGGTGTGCGGACAGCGGATTGTGCTGATTGATGACGTGCTTACAACCGGCGCCACGGCAAGCGCCTGCGCTCGGGTCCTTCGGACCGGAGGGGCGGGCGACGTATGCGTATGGACCGTGGCGCGCGGCGTCTGAGTGTTCCTGATGCTTCTATGGCGACATCATTTATTCCCAAGCGATCGATCGGGCTCGAAGGCAAGGAATCGGCGCCGCCCCCCGAGCCCAAGAGCGCAGGCGGTTTCATCAGGAAACCCAAACTCGGGTCCGGGCGCGCGCGCAAGAGGGAGATTCCGGAAGGGCTGTGGACCAAGTGCCCCAAGTGTTCCACGATGATCTATGACAAGGAACTGGACGACAACCTCAAGGTCTGCCCCCGGTGCTCGCACCACTTTCCGATCGGGGCCCGGGAACGCATCCATGCCCTTGTCGAGACCTGTTCGTTCGAGGAAATGGACCCCCAGTTGATCAGCGTCGATATCCTCGGGTTCACCGGCGTGGCGGCCTATGCGGACAAACTCGAGAGTTACCAGAGAAGCACCGGATTGAAGGACGCCGTGGTGACGGGCATCGGACGGATCGGCCCCTGCCGTGTTGCGCTGGGCGTGATGGATTTCTCGTTCCTGGGCGGATCGATGGGATCGGTGGTGGGCGAGAAACTGACCCATCTGATCGAATCCGCCACCGACAAGGGGCTCGGCCTGGTGATCGTTTCGACCAGCGGCGGCGCGCGGATGTACGAAGGGATGTTCAGCCTCATGCAGATGGCCAAAACCGCGGCCGCGCTGGCCTACCATGCCCAAAGCCGCCTCCCCTACATCAGCGTCCTGACTCACCCCACGACGGCCGGAGTCATGGCCAGCTTCGCCACCCTCGGGGACATCATCGTCGCCGAGCCGGGCGCCATGATCGGCTTTGCCGGTCCTCGAGTGATCAAGGACACCACCCAGGCCGAACTCCCGCCGGGATTCCAGACGGCGGAGTTCCTTCAGGAACACGGCTTGATCGATTCGATCGTCCCCCGCAAGGAGATGAAGGAACGGCTCATTCAGTACCTCGGCTTTCTGCTGCACAGCCGGTGCCACGGCGTCGCGGCATCGTGAAAGCCTCTTCCCGCCTCCCATCGGCCCATCCCGCACCCTGTTCGCACACGCGGCGATCGGGCTCCGCACGATGCGATGACCTCATCTCTGCATCGAGTCAGCGTAAATGGAGCCAAACTCGATGCCGTCGTGAAGACTTTTTCGTTTTTTTTCCTTGAGAGATCGGCTCGATTGGGCGATAAAAAACCGCGTCAGGCGGTTGTGTGAAGCGGCCGCGGATCTTTGGCAAACGATGGACTCGACACTGGCTTTACCCTGCCATTGCTCGTGATTAGAAACTAAGTCCTTGAACCGTAGTCTTACCTAGACACGGAGTCCGGATGCCGCACGGTTGCCGACAGGCCTTGACTGGAAGTCGAAAACCGCGGCGAGGGCTCCACCTGTTTCTCACAAGTTCAAAGGAACTGTTACACACGGCATTGTGGCGGGGTTTTTTTTCGTGAGGCGGGAACCGTACGGCCAGTTGCGCGGCGCTCAAGCTTCGAGTCCGGTTTGCAGCGTGGCCGGATGCAGCATCGAGGACCCGGAGGAGGCCCATCGGGATGCCCGGTCGTAGAAGAATGGCTCGCCGACGAGCGTGACGCCATCGGCATACTTGGCCGCCGCGCCGCGCATGAGATCGAACGTCTCGACCAGTTCGCGGAACCAATTCGGAAAGCGGTCGGTGAACTTGAGTTCGAGAATCACCTTTTCGCCGAACGGCTTGACTGGATTGCCCAGTTGGGTTCCCAGTTGGGCGCTGAACTCGGGCGAACAATAGACGTCCCGGTCCATGGTCACGCGGATCGAGTTGCCATGCGCGCTCATCCAGGCCTCCCTGGAATACGTGACGTGCATCTTCGGGCTTGCTTGGATGCCCAGCATAAGGTTGCTGAACCTCTGGAGCGCGACCAGTTCCTTGGGATTCTCCGACAGCAGGTGCCGCGGCTCGGGCAAATGGCCCGCCAGAAGCCAATCCACCGCGTCGCGGTGCACGCCGCCGCGCTGTTTGGAAATGGCGTCGTTCATCCGCCTCTTGATTTCGAAGAAGACGGGCGAGGAGGGTTGGTCGTCGTAGTACCGCAATCGCAGCTTGTAGCGGTTTTTCAACCCGTTGATCGTGTCCCAGTAGGTCTTGAGCCAATCCGAGTCGAGGTAGAGGCTGTGAATGCGGTACGAGTAATCCGGTTGGTCCTGCGAGTACTCGTCCAAGTCCAGATAGGAGCGAACGTAATCCCGGATCGCGAGGGCCTTGTGCTCGCTGATGACGTATTTCAATTCCAGCCGTTGCTGTTGCAGCCGGTCTTGCTTCATGCCTGGCCTCCGCGGCGTTCGTAACTCACCGCGATCGGATCACATCGTTCTCTGCTCCGCTGGTTGCTCTCGTCGACCATTTTACGCACAACAATCCCCGGACGGAGCGCAGTCCCCCGGCCTCCGCGGCTGTTCACCCGCATCCGGATTCCCACTGCTCCGAGGGGCTCGTCGCCCTGCAACACCGTCACACGCCATCCCGTTAATGATAGCAGGTTCGGTACCAAAAAAACCGTTCCGGCCGCCCTCGACCGTGCCCCGGGCAACCGCACGGTCGGACGATGGCACTCGATGGCTGGCGGCGCAACGCACGGCTGCCGGCGCTGGCGTGGGGTGACTGCCGGCCCGATGCCGCGCTTTCCCAACCCGCACAGCAGACATCTTACGAAATCTGACCGCCCTGTGCTCTGACGGGGTGTGAGACATGCGGGTTAGAGCCGCTCCATTTCGCGAGGCCTGACACATAGGCCAAGGTGGTCGGGCGCACTGGCAAACGAGAGGAGACCGCGCTCAGCCATCACCCCGCGGAACGGGTCGTTGGTGACCAGCAAGTTGCCATCGAGATCGAGGTAGTCGGTCAGGTCGGCAAGGTGGGCGGCCGCCGAGATCAGGACACTCGACTCGATCATGCAGCCGAGCATGGTCTTCAGGCCGGCCTGCCGAGCCGCGCTCAAGGCCGCGAAACCCGGGGACACGCCTCCGACCTTGACGAGTTTCACGTTCACGGAGTGAAACGCGGCGGCGCAGCGCTCGACATCCTTGATCGAGACATACGACTCGTCCCCCATGAGGGGCAGAGGCGAGCGCGCCTTCAGCCAGACCATGTCCTCGAGTCCGGCGTTGGCGGGCATGGGCTGTTCGACAAACTGGATGGCTCCGTCCTGGGCCAGCCATTCCAGATTCTGCAGCGCAATCTCCTTGGTCTTCCAGGCTTCGTTGGCATCGACGCGGACAGGCTTGCGCGGGGCCGCCGCGCGCAAGGCCGCCAGGTTGTCGCGATCGTGCGGGCTTCCCAGCTTGAGTTTCAACACCGGATAGGATTCCGCCGCCCGGGTTTTCTGCGTGATGATCTCGGGTGTGTCGATGCCGATGCTGAACGAAGTGACATGCTTGTTCTCGGCGAAGCCGAGGCCGAAGTGGTCGTGCAGCGGTTTGCCGCCGCGCCGCGCCGCGCCATCGAGCAAAGCAACGTCCAGCGCGCCTTTGGCGGCGAACTGACCCGGCGCGAGACTTCGCACGTATTCGAGGCTCGAGGCCAGGTCGGCGAAGGAGAGGCGATTGGCGTCCACCCGCTCGAGAAAGGCGACGGCGGCATCGGTTGTCTCGCCGTATCGGGATGAAGGCGCCGCCTCGCCGAGGCCGACGATCCCGTCGTTGTCCGTCAGTTCGGCGAAAACCACCTGGCTGGTCGTCTTGCCGCCCGCGCCTCCCGGCTCGAGCCCGCGGGCGATCGTCCAACGATG
>DAOOQY010000124.1:0-8885 GCA_035389025.1 Verrucomicrobiota bacterium | reverse complement strand
TCGCCGGGGCGGAGCGATTTGTCTATCGCAAAAAAATCCGTGTAAAGAGCAGGCTTCAGCACCGCTCCGGCATGGGAATGCACCGCAGACCGTCTTGAAAAGCGGCGGTCAACCGCCGCTATCAAACCGTTTGAGGCTGACTCTCGGTCCCGGCGCAAGCATCGCGGCAAACATATGGCCTCAAGGGACGCCGGGGGCAAGCCGAATGGAGTGTGCTGGAAAGGGCGGGGTGCTCGCGGCAACTAAGAGCGACCGGCCGTTTCGTCTTCATGAATTGGCGCTCCGATCCCCAACGAAACCGGTGTACCTGCTTGCTCGTTCTTGGCTCCCGACTTAAATTCCGACTGACATAACCAGGATGCGCATCGCGGTCACAGGGGCGTTCGGATACTCGGGACGCTACATCACGAAACGGTTGCTCGAGGCGGGTCACGAAGTGATCACACTGACGAATTCGCCGCACCGTCCGAATCCTTTCGGCGGGCAGGTGAGGGCTTTCCCGTTCCACTTCGATGAGCCCGACAAGCTGCGAGACTCTTTGCGAGGAGTGCGAACCCTGGTGAACACGTATTGGGTACGGTTTGATCACCGGCTCTTCACGCATGGACAGGCGGTCGCCAACACCAAGATTCTGTTTGCTGCCGCCAAGGAAGCCGGTGTGAGGCGGATCATTCATGTGAGCATCACCAACCCGGACAGCACATCCGATCTGCCATACTTTCGAGGCAAGGCGGAACTCGAGTCCTCTCTCAAGGGCTTGGGTGTCTCCTACTGCATCCTGCGCCCGACCGTCTTGTTTGGGAAGGAAGACGTCCTGATCAACAATATCGCTTGGTCCCTGCGGCATCTTCCCGTGGTGGGCGTGTTTGGAGCCGGGGACTACAGACTCCAACCGGTCTGCGTGGATGATCTGGCCGCAGCGGCGGCAGAGAGGGTGAGCGGCGACCGCGACGAGATTCTTGAGGCCATCGGCCCGGAGACGTTCACGTATCGGGACTTGGTTGCCAGAGTCGGCGGTGGGATTGGCGTGAAGCGCCCGATCATTTCGGTGTCGCCCGCGCTTGGTTACTGGGCTTGCCGGATGGTCGGCCTGTTTGTCGGCGATGTCGTCATCACCCGCGAGGAGATTCGCGGCCTGATGGAAGGCAGGCTTTGTGTGGACGCGCCCCCCCTTGGCACGACGAAGTTGACGGAGTGGATAGACCATCACCGCGACACCCTCGGACGCCGCTATACGAGTGAAATGGCGCGTCGAGTCGACCGGATATCCGAGTACAGATCAAATTGAGCGTCGACCATGCGCTCACCGAATCCCGCCAAAACCGGAAGTAGTTTCTGCACAGACCATTAGGGTCCGAGCCCTGCAACCGCACAGATGCGAATGGGCCGGCCAACGACTCCTGCGCAAGCACAGGTGACGAAAACACATCCGTCACTCGACGCGCCACAACAGATTGAATCGCAATGGATTGCATCCAAAATATACCAAAGTCGTGTCGCGATCGCGACAACGAACCTGCACAGTGCGCAGGGGGGGCGGTGTTGGGAAGGAGGAACCAGGAAGACGGAGCGAGTCAGGCTCACCCCATAACATTGGGTTGACCCCTACTCCCGTTTCTCACGGCAGGAGGGGCAACAACACCCTCATCGGCTGCGGGCTATTGCCTACAGCGGTTCGGCGCGGGACTCGCGAGCGCGGGGACCCAGGTTGCCGTAGCGGTGGTAGTCGATGCTCAGGCTTTGTTCGCGCAGGTACCAGAGCAATTCGACCCGTCCTTCGCCCAGGACCGGACGGCTGACCACAGGGATGGCGGTCTCCGCCGAGGCCTGCAGGACGGCCAGGGGCGCGCGATCGGGGGCGGCGTAGCGGACGACATCCGCCTGGCGCGCGCAGATCGCCTGCGCGAGTTGCGCGTCGTCTTCATCGACGAATTCGATGGCGCCCGCCCAGGACTCGGTGAGTTCTTCGAGGAGTTTCAGGGCGGTGTCCGCGTGGCCGGGCGGGGTGCTCACGGTGACGTGGTTGCCGGCTGTGTGAGCGGCGCCCACGCGCGCGAAGAGGTCGAAGGGGGTGTCCTCGGGATGCACACGAATCCGGACTTCGCCCGCGGGGAGGTAGCGGCGGACATTGTCCTGACCGACGAGTTGGAAGTGGTCGTGTCGCGTCCCGAATTCCTGCGCCTGGTTGCGTTCGTAACTGAGAAGAGCCGCCTGGATGCGTGCGCTCTGCCGTTCGCCATCCTCGCCGAGTTCGGCGGCGCGAGCCTGCAATCCGCCGGCGAGGGACGCCAGGGTGGCCCGGGTCGGGAGGCCGTCGGGGCGCGGCGGGGCAGTGTCGGTGAACGACAGCAACTGGGCGACGTAGTTGGGGCCGCCGGCTTTGAGACCGGGACCGAACGCGGACTTGCCGAAGCCGCCGAAGGGCTGCCGGAGAACGACGGCGCCAGTGGTGACGCGGTTGAGGTAGAGGTTGCCGGCTTCGAGGTTGTCGATCCAGTAGTCCCATTCCCGCTCGTCGAGGCTTTCGAGTCCGGACGTCAGCCCGTAGCCTGTCTGATTGACGAGGGCGACGGCATCACGGAATCGATCGAAGCGCATCACCCCGAGCACGGGGCCGAAGAACTCGGTGAGGTGCGTGGTGCTGCCGGGGCGCACACCGTACTTGACGCCGGGGGACCAGAGATTCGGATTGCCGTCGAACTGGCGGGGCATCAGCGCCCACTCCTCGCCCGGTTCGAGGACTTTCAACGCAGTCTCGAGATCGCCGGACGGGGGGCGGATCAGGGGGCCAATGCGCGTCTCGAGGTCCCAGGCGGAGCCGACGCGCAGGCTTTCGACGGCGTCGGTGAGCGTGGCGCGGAATTTCGGATCGTCGTAGACCTCCGCTTCGAGCAGCAGAATCGAGGTCGCCGAGCACTTCTGTCCGCTGTGGCTGAAGGCGGAATGGAGGACGTGCTTGATTGCCTGATCGCGATCCGCGAGCGCGGTCACGATGGTAGCGTTCTTGCCGCCCGTCTCGGCGAAGAGGCTGAGGCGGGGATTGTCGCGCAGGATGGCCTGGGCGGTCGAGGTTCCGCCGGTGAGGATGACAGCCTGGACTCGAGGATGGCGGAGCAGGGCGCGTCCCTCGGTCCCTCCGGAGCAGGGAATGAACTGGAGCGCGCGTTTCGAGACGCCGGCTCGCCAGAAGCACTGGCAAAGTTCCCACGCGACCAGGACGGCATCCGAAGCCGGCTTGAGCAAAACGGTGTTGCCGGCGGCCAGGGCGGCGGCGATCCCTCCGCACGGGATTGCGATGGGGAAGTTCCAGGGGGAAATGACCAGGACCGCGCCGAGGCGGCGGGCCTCGAGCCCGGGCTGTTCGTTCCACCAGCATGCGGTGTCGCGGTAGAACTCGAGGAAATCGACCGCTTCGGAGACTTCGGGATCGGATTCGGTCAGGATTTTGCCGCCATTGGCGAGGGCGGCGCCCATCAGATCGGCCCGGGCATTTCGGACCTCCTGCGCGACGCGTTCGAGGGTCTCGGCTCGTTCTCGGGCCGGCAGGGCGCCCCAGCCGTCCGGATCGGCGGCCGCGCAGGCCACGGCGCGATCGAGTTCGGCTTCGCTGGCGGGGCGGTAGCGACCGACGATGACCCCCGGGCGGGACGGGTCGAGGCAGGGGCGGACCTGGCGGTTGTCGACGAGGTCTTCGCCCGCGATCACCAGGGCGATGTCCGGCGCCATGCGATCGCAGCGTTGCCGCCACTGTTCGACAATCTGCTGGCCCCATACCCCGTTGTGTGGAAGGGAGAAGTCCGTGTCCGGTTCATTGACCAGGTGCTGCCAGCCGCGCGCGACGGGCGTCGGCGAAGGCGCGGGCGCGGGGGGCAGTTGACGGTTTTGCGTGCGGCGCGGGGCGTCGCCGACTTGGGGGATCGCCTCGAACGCGGCCAGGAATCCGCGTTCGAGCGCCTCCCATTCCGGGCTGTCGACCCGAATCTTGAAGGCGTGGCGCAGGAAGTTTTCGGGGCCGGTGTTTTCGTCGAGACGGCGGATCAGGTAGCCGATGGCATTGATGAAATGTTCTCTACGGCAGGCGGGGGCGTAGAGAAGGACATTGCGTGAGAACTCGAAGAGGGCGCGGCGCTGGTGGTTGGCCATGCCTTCGAGCATCTCGAACTGGACGCGGTCCAGCCCCTTGCGCTCGTGGGCAAGGACCAGCCCGTAGGCCAGTTCGAAGAGGTTGTGGGAGGCGATGCCGACGTCCATGGCGGCGAGGTTCTCGGGTCTCATGACCTCGTGGACCATGCGCCGATAGTTGGCGTCGGTCTCGGTCTTGGTCTTATAGGGCGCCTGCGGCCAGCCCCGGAGCGACGCCTCGACCCGTTCCATTTCCATGTTGGCACCCTTGACGAGGCGAATGGTGATTCGCCCGCCGCCGGCGGCGACGCGCCGCCGGGCCCATTCCTGGATGCGGACAAGCGTGCCGCGGGTGTCCGGAACATAGGACTGGAGGGCGATTCCGGCGCGCACCTGTTCGAGCCCCGGCCGGTCGAGCGTGCGCATGAAGGCTTCCGCCGTCAGTTCCTTGTCGCGGTATTCCTCCATATCGAGGTAGACGAACTTGGGGACGACGCCGCCGTCGGGCCGACGGAACGCGGCGCGGGCCGCGGTGCGAAAGAGCCGCTCGAGCCGGTCGCACAGGATGCCGACGGTGTGTTCGCGCGCGAGGGCGGAGATTTGGGAGAAGAGCGTCGAGATTTTGACGGACACCACCTCGATCTCGGGCCACTGAAGAATCTGGAGATACTCGTGGAGCCGGCGTTCGGCCTCCCGTTCCCCCAGGATGGCTTCGCCCAGGCAATTGACGTTCATCCGCAACCCCTCGCGGGTCCGCTCGCTCAGGTGATGGGTGAGTATCGGCTTTTCGCCGGGCAGGATGACGTTGGCCGTCTCCTTCTGCATATGTTCCTTCACCAGGGGCAACGCCACGCCGGGCGCATAGCCGCCGAAGGACTGGAATCCGCGCAGCAGCGTGCGGTCGAGCGGGCTGAAGAACCGGGGCACACCCTGCACATCGAGGATATGGACCAAGTGCCCGACGGCCCGGGACGGTGTCCGAGCGCGAAAGGCCTGGTCGGTCATTTGCGCGAGGGTCGACTTGTCGGAGGGCGTTTGCAGCATGCGATCGAGTTCGGCCTGCTGACGCCGTTCTGCGGGCGTCTGCAACTCCGTGGCGCGCTGCTGCAGACGGCGGGCGACGAACAGCGCCTGCTGCACCACGACGGGATGGGGCGAGGCGGGATTGGGGGAGAAACCGCTCAGGAGGTCTTCGATCATCCGGGGAGTGGACGGGGGCGGGGTGGCGTTCATGATTGGCTGCGCTTCTCATGGCACAAGCGCCGCCCTTTGCCAAGAGCGATGGGCCAGGGCGGCCTTTACCTGCCACCCGTTCTGTTCGAGGCGCGTCCGCGCCACGGATGGCGCGGCGCCGGTCAGTGCGCACACGATGCGCACCGCGCGCTCGCGCAATTTTTCGTTGGACGGATTCAGGTCCACCATCAGGTTGCCGATCACCTTTCCGGTGCGGGCCATCGAGAGGGTGGTCAGCATGTTGAGAATGAGCTTGGTGGCCGTTCCCGCCTTCAGCCGCGTCGAGCCCGTCAACACCTCGGGGCCAACATTGGGCGCAATCACGACATCCGGGCGCCCGCCGCGCGCGAACCTCAGGAACGGATTGAAGCAGATCAACACCGTCGCCGCGCCCCGGTCCCTGGCCCGGTGCAGAGCGCCCCAGACGAACGGGGTCCGCCCGCTGGCCGCAATGCCCACCACCACGTCGCGGCGTGTTACGCCGCGGAAGACAATCGCCTTGGCCCCCGCCTCGGCGTCGTCCTCGACATCCTCGTCGGCCGCCCACAACGCGCGGTGGCCGCCGGCCATGATGCCCTGCACCTGGTCAGGGGAGGCGCGGAATGTCGGGGGACATTCGCTGGCATCGAGCACGCCCAAACGCCCGCTGGTCCCGGCGCCCACATAGAACAAACGCCCGCCGCGGCGGAAGGCCCGCACGATGAGCCCGATCGCCCTCTCGATCTGCGCCGCTTCGGCCCGCAAGGCGCGCGGCAGCCTGGTTTCCTCCGAGATCATCAACTCGATTGCGGACGAAAGAGAGCGCCGGTCCAGGTCGAGGGACCGCGGATTGCGTTGTTCGGTCGGCGACTGGCCGGTGGCCTGGGGGATGGGGCAAGAGGGGGCGGCGCCGTCGGGGGACGCAGCCGGCCGGGCACGCGGACGGCGAGTCGGATGCGGCAGGGTGAGGGCGAGGGCGCGGGCGTGGGCGACGGCGCCCCAGGCCCCTTCGCGTTTCAGGAGTCGGCTTGCGCTTTCGGGCCAGAGGCGTCGGAGTTCGAGGCTCACCGCTCGAGCGAACGTCTTCTGGCGGTGAAGAACGCCGCCCACATAGACGAACTCGACTGGGCGACCGGGCCGGGTCAATCGCCGGGCGCACGCCACCGCGTCTGCGGCGAGGTGCTGGACCGCGGATTGGATGGCGCTTCGGGCGATGGCATCGCCCCGCGCGGCGGCTGCGAAGACCTGGACCGCGAGTGCGGCGATCTCGTCCTTGGGCGCCTGATGAATCCAGGTGATGATGTCGTTGGGCTCGTTGAGTTGAAGCGTGAGGAGGAGCCGCGCGCCGAGGTCGGGCCAGCGGCCGGTGAGATCGAATCGGCGAATGGCCTGCTGCATGGCCTCGAGCGCGATGTCGTATCCGCTGCCTTTGTCGCTGAGCAGATGCCCCCAGCCCCCGACTCTCGCTGTCTGGCCGCGCGGATTGCGTCCGTAGCAGCACGAGCCCGTGCCGCTGATGACGATGACGCGCGTCGCCTCGGATGCGGATGTGCCGGTGTCGGCCGCGGCCAGAGCGGTTTCAAGGTCGTTGCCCGCCCAGCACGGGACACCTGGCCAGGCGGCCGCGGCCGCGGCCTGGACCAGGCGGCGGTCAGTCGACTCGCGCACGCCGGCCATGCCGATGCCCAATGCGGATGGAGCGGGCAGCCGGTTGGCGAGCGCGCGGAAGTGGGCGGCCAACTGGGTTGGGGTCAGCAGGCGCTGGTTGGCCGGGCCGGCTTCGAGCCGGTGCAGTTGGCGCCCGGCCGCATCGGCGGCAATGGCGACGGTATGTGTGCCGCCGCACTCGATTCCGAGCAGTGTGGTTTCAGTGCGAATACCCGAGCGGTCCTGCTGCATGGCTTCGAGTATTCGAGGCGGCCAGGGCTTGGCGAGTCGAAAAAGGGGGGTGATGTCGCTCAGTTCGACGAGGACTACCGCAGCTTGCCTTCGAAGGTCACTTGCACCTTGCCGTCGGCCAGCAGCGCGATGGACACAGTCGGTTGGACCGCTGAAGGAACGTACGCCTTGACTGCGTGCGGATTGTCGCGGTCGTTGACGAGACTCTTGGTGTTATCCGGGCCGAAGGTGAAGAACTCGTCGTTCCCACCGCCGCCGACACCTCCGGTTGAATGGTCGTAATTGAACGCTGTTCCTTGCCTCGATGGCATCCGCGCTTTAGCGTGAGCATCGCAATGATCAAGCTTGGTTCACTCCCGCCAACCGCGGGTCGGATTCTGGCTCTGGGGCTCGGGTTGTGTTTTTTCGCGCACTGTCTGGCCCAGCCGATTCAACTGCACCCGGCCAACCCGCATTACTTCTTCTGGCGCGGCAAGCCGACGGTCCTGATCACGTCAGGTGAGCACTACGGGATGGTCATCAACCCGGACCTGGATTACCGACGGTATCTCGAGACCCTGAGGGTCGATGGCCTCAATTACACGCGCGTCTTCGCCGGGGCCTACGTCGAGAAACCGGGCGCCTTCGGCATCGCGCGCAACAACCTCGCGCCCGGCCCGGGCAAGTTCCTGGCGCCCTGGGCCCGGAGTCCCGTGGCCGGCTACGCCGGAGGGGGCAACAAGTTCGATCTGGCACGGTGGAATCCGGACTACTTCAAGCGTCTGACCGATTTTGTGCAGGAGGCGGGGCAGCGGGGGATCGTGGTCGAGGTGACTCTCTTCTCGTCGATCTACAACAACGACCAGTGGGCGTTCAGCCCATTCAACCCGACGAACAACGTGAACGGGACGCGGCTGACCGACTGGCGGCGGCTGCACACGCGCACGAACGATGGTCTGTTGGTGGTGCAGGAGGCCTATGTGCGCCAGATCGTCCGGGCCCTGAACAGCCACGACAACGTCTTCTACGAACTCCAGAACGAACCGTGGTCCGATCATCACACGATGGGCGACCTCATCAATCCCTACCTGCCGGATACGCCGGAGTTCCCGAATGCGGTCGAGATCACGACCGCGCCGTCTCTCGAGTGGCAGGCGACAGTGGCGTCGTGGATCACCCGCGAAGAGAGCGCTCTGCCCCAGCGGCATCTGATCGCCCAGAACATCGCCAATTTCCGGCTGCCGGTGCGCGACACCGACATCGCGCCCGGGGTCGGTATACTCAACTTCCACTATGCCTATCCGGAGGCGGTCGCCTGGAACTACGGACTCGCCCGCGCGATCGGCTACGACGAAACGGGCTTTGCCGGCAGTGCCGACGACACGTATCGGCGGGAGGCGTGGGCGTTCCTGATGGCCGGAGGCGCGTTGTTCAACCATCTCGACTACTCGTTCTCCGCCGGTGCCGAAGACGGGACCGACACCGCGCTGAACGGACCGGGGGGCGGCAGCCCCGCCCTCCGCCGCCAGTTCAACGTGCTGGGCGAGTTCATCCGGAGTTTCAACTTCGTCGCGTTGCGTCCCGATTCCCAGGTTGTCCGGAAGTCGCCGGGCGTTGTCACGCGAGTCCTGAGCCAGCCCGGCGTCGCCTATGCCCTCTATGCGAGGGGCCGG
>DAOOQY010000123.1:0-8891 GCA_035389025.1 Verrucomicrobiota bacterium | reverse complement strand
CCCTGGGCGATCTTCCGCAGACCGTGAGCCCGCTGGCTTTGATCGGCGACCCCGCCTCGCTCAGCCACGGCTACGTCCGCATCGACACACCGCCCGAACTCGCGATTCAAGTGGGCAATCCCGCCGGCGTGGCGCCGATCGAATCCAAGTTCCTGCCCGAGAGCTTGCGGCCGGTGGTGACGCCGGGCGCTCCCGAGACCGTCGCGTTCCGTTTTCACGGCACGCCCTACAGCTTGCCCCTGACAATCGAGGCGGCCGACCCCGAATCGTCGCGCGTTGTCGTCAGCCAGTTTCGTCTGCAAGGCCGGCTCAGCGGCGACTCCGCCGAATTCACCCTCAGCGGCCTGGTCCGGGTCAAGAACCCCAAAGGCGGCTCGCTGACCCTGCTGGCGGGGCGGGCGGCGCTCACGGAGGTCAATGCGGCGCCCCCCTGGCATTGGCGGCTCGAAGGCGACAAGCACGTCGCGGTGTTCGATCGCGACGGCGAGTTCGCGCTCCGACTCAAGTTCAACGCGGCTGTTCGCCAGACCAACGGCTGGAACGAACTCGATTTCATCGTCGCGCCCGGCGGGCTGGCGCCGGTGACGATCGCAGGATTGAAAGCCGACACGGAGTTCCGGTTCGCCGACGGCGCCCGGCCCGAGCGCGCGGGCGAGGAGTTTGTGAGCTTTCTTCCGCCGACCGGCCAGGTGCAGCTTGCGTGGAAGGAGGCCCGGCCCGAGACCGAGGGGGCGCTCTTTTACGCCGCCGAGGCGCTGGCGCAAATCGCCATCAGCCCCGGTCTCATGCGGCAGACCGCTCTGCTCGATTTCAAAGTGATGCAGGGCGAACTCAACCGTGTCGCGTTGCGCCTGCGCGGCGCCGGCGAGGTGACGCGCGTGCAGGGGCCGGCGGTCCTGAGCTGGGCGGTCGAGCCACTGGCCAACAGCGCCGACCGGCGGCTGGCGGTGCAGTTGAACGAGGCTCAGAAGGACCAGTTCTCGTTCCAGGTCCAGTTGCAGACGCCGCTGGGTGCGTTCCCGCAGGCTGTCGAGGCGATGCAGGTGTTGCCCGAAGGCACCACGCGCTTCGGCGGCTGCTACCGCATCGTCAATGAAGGGGCCGTGCGGCTCGAGGTGTTGCAGGCGAGCGGGCTTTCACAGATTTCGCCCGAGCAATTCCCGCAGAGCGACGCCACCCAGGCGCTGGCTTTGACGGAGCAGACCACCCAGGTGTTTGCGTATCGTTTCTCGGGCGGCGCGTTCGAGTTGCGTGTGCAGGCGGACAATATCCTGCCCGAACTGGCGGTGTCGGCCCTGCTCGAGTATCACCTGGGGGAGACCGAACTGGCGATCGATGCCGAGTTCGAGGTGGATGTGCGCGAGGCGCCCCTGCGCGAGATGCTGCTGCGCATACCCAAGGGCTACGCCGTCGCGCGCCTGAATGCGCCCGGCCTCGGCGATTACTTCCCGACCGAGAGCGCCGATCAGCCCGAGGCCCAACTCCGGCTCGTCTATGGCGCCCCGGTGTCGGGCCGCCAGGTGGTGCAGATGCGCCTCGAACGCAACCAGCCGCTCGCCGAATCGGCCTGGCGCCTGCCGCGCATCGACGTCCTCAAGGCGAAATCGGTGCGCGGGCATGTGGGCGTGACGGCGGACGCGGGCTTTCGGTTGACGCCCGGCGCGACGCAGGGGCTGACCGAGATTGCGGGCGCTTTCTTCCCGAAGAAGCTGGCCGGCATTCAGGCGGCTTTCCGGTTGAGCGACGCGGCGTGGCAGGCGACGCTGGCCGTCGAGCGCCTGCCGCAATCGATCCAGGCCGACACGTTCCACCTCTTCTCGATCGGGGAAGGGATCGCGTACGGCAGCAGCATCATCAACTACGTCGTGTCGGGCGCGCCGATCGCCGTGTTCAAACTCGAGTTGTCGGCCGAGTATTTCAACGTCGAGTTCAGCGGCAAGGACGTCCGGAGCTGGCAGAAGACCGACGGCGGTTACCAGGTCCAGTTGCACACGCCCGTGGCGGGAGCCTACACGCTGCTGGCAACCTACGAACGCCCCTTCAAGCCCCAAGGCGATACCCTCACCTTCACCGGGGCCCGCCCCCTCGATGCCCAGTCGGAGCAAGGCCACACCATTGTGGTCAGCGCCTACCAGTTCCAGGTCAAGCCGGTCAACCTCTCGAACGCGCTCCTGCCGCTCGAAACGGGCGAGGTGCCCGCCGAATACCGCCTGTTCTTCGACGCGCCGATCCTCGCCGCCTACCGCTACGCGGCGCGCCCGTTCAATTTGCAGCTCGAACTCAAACCGCTGGCCCAGAGCGAAACGATCAGCCAGGTGGTCGACCGCGCCTCGTTCGCCACACGCATTTCCGATGAGGGCGAGGTGGTGACCGATGCCCGCTATTTCGTGAAGAACAAAGGCGCGCCCCACCTCCGCCTGCTCATTCCCGAAGGCACCCAACTCTGGTCGGTGACCGTCAATAACGCCCCTGTCGTCCCCGTCACCAGCGACCGCGCCCACCTGATCCCCCTGCCCCAACACGCCGACGCCGATGCCGTCAACGACCTGCAGATCAAGCTGGCCGCCCGCGCCAAGGACCGCAAACGCATCGCCGTCGCCGCCCCGATCGTGTCCGCCCCCGTGCTGCTGGCGGAATGGCACCTGGTTCCCGACACCGGCCGGCGCCTGGTCTGCCGCCGGGGCCCGCTGACGCCGGTCGGCGCGACACAAAGCGTCACCGGGTTTGCCGGCCTGCGGCGCCTGCTGTCGAGTGAAGCCAGGGACGATCTGCTCCTGGGCCTGGGTCTGGCTTTGGGGCTGACCATTGTCGCCGCATGGCTCTGGCGCCTGGCAAGCGCCCAGGGCGTCCACAAGCTCACGCTCCGCCATTTGCTCGGAGGCGTTCTCGCGCTCGCCGCCGCCGCCCTGACCGTCATCGCGCTGGTGCATGTCGTTGACTTGGCGCGATCGGCGCGGGTCGAGGTCCCGCGCGACCTGCGGTTCGTCGCGCCGGTGCAACAGGCGGACAGCGCCCTCGCGCTCGACATCGTGAACATGCCGGCGGGACCGTCCTGGCTCGCGTCCGCGTGGGCTCTGGCGCCGGCCCTGCCCGGCGTGCTGCTCTGGCTCTATGGGCTGGCCAGCTCGAAGGCCTGGTTGCGAGTCCTCGCGCGCGTGCTGGGTTGGGTCTTGATCTTATGGGCGGCGTTGCGCTGGCCCAATGGCGCGCCGCTGTTCTTCGGCGTCCTCCTTGCCTTTGTCGTGTTGCACGTGTTTGTGCCCTGGCTGTGGCGCTGGTGGCATGCGCCGCGCAAACCCGCTCCCGACGCCAGTAGCGTCGCCGCGGCGGCCGCCCTGCTCATGTTCGGGGTCTGGTTGCTCGAACCGTCCGCCGCCCTGGCCCAGGCCGACCCAGCCGCGGGTCCCGTCCCGAACAAGACGCCGCCTCTGGCCGAATCGGTCGTCCAGGACATCCGCGTCGAGGGCCAGTATGCCATCGGGTCGGCCCGAGTCCGCTGGCAGGCGCGCCAGGGGGACGTACTCCCGCTGCTGCACGCGCCCGGTGTTCTCACGCGGATCGAGTACCCGACCAACAGCGCGCGGTTGGTGCAGACCGCCACGGCCGACTGGCGCGACACGGCCTTGCTGGCCGAGCAGACCGGCCTGTGCGAAATCCGGCTCGATTACCAGGTCCAGACCGTCACCCGCGAAGGCGAGCGCGCGTTCGCCCTGCCGACGGCGCATGGCCTGGTGAACCGGCTCACGCTCACCCTGGTCGGGCTCGACGTCGAAATCAACGCCCCCCAGGCGGTGTCGGTCCAACCCGTCGCCTCGGGCGCGTCCACGAACACCGTCGCGCGCCTGGTGCTGGCGCCTGCGCGCGCGCCGTGGATTGCATGGAAGCCCCGCAGCCGCGACACCCGGCTCGAGACAGCGGTGTTCTATGCGGAGTTGAGCCAACTCTTCGTGCCCGGCGCGGGCGTGGTCGAAGCGTTGCACCAGGTCCAGTTGCGGCCCGCGCAAGGGGAGTTGAGCGAACTCGAGTTCGATGTGCCTGCTGGCGCGACCATCACCGATGTCGTCGCCCCGGGGCTTTCGCTGTGGCGATTCGATCCGCAGACCCGGCAGTTGCGGGTGCGCCTCACGCCCGCGCAGTCCAAACCGTTCAACCTGCTCGTCAAATCGCAAATCGCCACCGGCCCGCTGCCCTTCGAGCAGACCGCCGGCTTGCTCGGGGTGCGGGGCGCGGCGGGTCAACTGGGCCTGCTGGGCGTCGCCACGGGCAACGAGGTGCAATTGGACGACGTCCGCGCCGAGTCGTTTTCGCCCATCAACCTCGAGGATTTCCCCGCGGCCATGCTCGATCCGCTCCGACCCGCCATTGCCGGTCTGACCCTGCGCCGCGCGTTCCGCTACTCGGATGCCGCGGCCACCCTCACGCTCGAGGCGTCGGCGGTCCAGCCAGACGTCCGGGTCGAGGCGGAGCAGACTCTGTCGCTGGGTGAGGATCGGACGGTGCTGGCGGCCAACCTCGAAGTCGAGGTGACGCGGGCCGGCATCTTCAAGCTCAGTTTCCTCCTGCCGACCGGCCTCGATGTCGAGTCCATCAGCGGCCCCGCCTTGAGCCACTGGACCGAACTGAAGACGGATGCCGGGCGGGCGATCACCCTGCATCTCAAGAGCAAGACGGAGGGCAAACAGACCTTCGCAGTCAGCCTGAGCGGCCCCGGCGTGCGATCCGCAACGGGCTGGGCGGTGCCGCGCCTGGCCGTGCGCGAGGCTGGCAAACAGCGCGGTCAGTTGCTCCTGGTGCCTGAGCAGGGATTGCGTCTCCAGATCGCCTCGCGCGAGGGCGTCACGCAGCTCGATCCGCTCAAGGCCGGTGTGCGGCAGAAAGGAGTTCTGGCGTTTCGATTGCTGCAGTCCGATTGGAGCCTGACCCTGGACCTCGAGCGCGTGGATGCCTGGACGCAGGTCGCCAGCCTTCAGCATGTCGTCATCGGCGACGCGCAGCTCAAGGTCGCCGTCAATCTCCAGTACGAAATCGAGAACACCGGCGTCAAAACCCTGGGCGTCCGCCTGCCCGCCGACGCCGAGGGCGTCCGATTCCGCGGCGAGCAACTGACCGATTTCCGTCCGCTCGAAGGGCAGGCCGGCGCGGGCACGCGCGATTGGGAGATCAAACTCAACCGCCGGGTCATCGGCAAGTACCTCCTCCAGGTGACATACAACCTGCCCCTCGGCGACCGGCTGGCCGAGACCGGCATCGTCGGGGTCGAGGCCCTCGATGTGAACATGCAGCGCGGTTTCCTCACGGTGCAGGCGGGCGGGCGGCTACAGGTGCGCGTCGATTCGCCGCCCGAGGCGCTCCAGCCCGCCGAGTGGCAGTCGATCCCGCGCGCCCTGCAGCAGGATGTCGCCGCCACCGCCGCGAATTACACGTTCCGGCTGGTCGAGCCCGCCTATCGCCTGCCAGTGCAAATCGAGCGGCACGCCGCCGCCAAGCTTCTCCCCGCACGCGTCGACAGCCTGACGCTCTCGTCCGTCGTGTCCGATGACGGGATCGTGCTGACGCAAGCGCGCATTCAACTGACGCCGGGAGACAAGCGGCTGCTCCACCTGACCCTGCCCGACAAGGCGCGTTTCTGGTTCGCGTTTGTCAACCAAAGCAGCGTCTGGCCCTGGCGGGAGACCAACCAGGTGCTCATTCCGCTCGAACAGCATGCAAAGACCGGACAACCCACGCTGGTCGAGTTCTTCTACTCGGCTCGGGCGGGAGCCGGCAGTTCGAGGGCGCTGAGTCTCGAGTTGCTGGGACCGCGGTTCGATCTTCCCCTCGAGAATATCTCCTGGCGCGTCTACCTCGGCGAGCAATGGCGCCTCTCGAGTTGGAAAGGCTCTCTCCAGTTGCAGCCGGAGCAGGGCACGACCGGCGGAGTCGCCGTCGACCTCGAAACCTACATCCGCAACGAGGCCGCTCTCCAGCAAGCCAAAACCAAGGAAGCCGAACAGTTCCTGAACTGGGCCAATCGTCTTCTGGTCGAGGGCGATCCCGAGCAAGCCCGCCGGGCCTTCACGACCGCCTATGGCCTGTCCCAACACGACAACGCCTTCAACGAAGACGCCCGCGTTCAACTCCACAACCTCAAGATGCAGCAGGCCCTCGTCGGCCTCAACGTGCGCCAGGCCAAAGTGGCGGGTGAACCGTCGGTCCTCGCCGCCACACCGCGCGCCCTGCGTGAGAGCCAGGCCGCCAACTATACACAGCAGGAGGCCAAACAACTCATCGAGCGCAACACGGCCGAGGACAATGCGGTTCAGATGCGTTTGGCGGAGCGACTGATTCGGCAGCAGGACGCAGCGGCGGCGAGTCCGGCAGCGATCCGGGTGACAATACCGGAGCAGGGCCGTCTGTTAACGTTCTCAAGACCGCTCCACGTCCTGCCTTGGGCCGATCTCTCTCTCAATATCTACGCTCGCCCCGCCCAATCCACACCCATCCTCTTCCGTCTCACCCTCCTGGTCTGCGTCGTTCTTCTGGTCGGTTTCTTTGCCTGGCTGGGTCGGACCAAGACACCCGCAGGGGCCAGTGAGTGAGTGAACGGTCAGGCGCTCGATCGCGACGCCTGCACGCCGATAACCCGCGCCTTCATCCCCCCCGGCGATGCAGGCGCCCGGGAGCAGGCAGGGCACGCGGCCTACAGCGGGAGTCTCCGTTCGTTGGAGGCCCGGTGCCCTCACCGGGCGACAGAATACCGACGACCATCAGATGCACCGCGTGACCCCAGGCGCGTTTTTTTCGCCTTTTAATTCCGCCGCCGGTCTGTAAGCTTGGGACACGAATCGTGATTCGATAACCGAATCGAGACATCGCATTTACTATTATGCCACTAACACACACCAAAGAACTGTTCGCGAAGGCCCTGAAGGGAAAGTACGCGCTGGGGGCCTTTAATGTGAACAACATGGAGCTGGTGCAGGCGATTGTTGAAGCCTGCGAGGAGGAGAAAGCTCCCCTCATACTCCAGATTTCCAAGGGCGCCCGGCAATATGCCAACCCTGTCTACCTCAAGAAGCTCATCGAAGCGGCCGTGAGCGTGAGCAACATCCCCATCGCGGTCCACCTCGATCACGGCGACACCTTCGAGTTGTGCAAGCAATGCATCGACGAGGGATTCACCAGCGTGATGATCGACGGCAGCCACCTGCCATTCGACAAGAACGCCGAACTCTGCAAACGGGTGGTTGATTACGCGCACAAGCACAACTGCGTTGTCGAGGGCGAACTGGGCCAACTGGTTGGCGCGCAACACGATGACGGCGAGGAAGGCGGCGGCTACTCGAAGGGCGGCGTCTATACCCACCCCGATGAAGCGGTCGAGTTTGTGAAGCAGACGAACGTCGACTCGCTGGCTGTGGCCATCGGCAACTCGCATGGCGCTTACAAGTTCAAGGGGACACAGCATCTGAACCTCGAGCGTCTGAAGGCCATCAAGAAGGCGCTCCTGGATGCCGGCCTGGGCGATTACCCGCTGGTGCTCCACGGCGCATCGAGCGTGCCCAAAGCCCTCGTCCAGGAAATCAACCAGTACGGCGGCAAACTGGGCGAAGACGCCGCCGGCGTGCCCGAGGCCGACATCGAGATCGCCCGGAGGACTGGCTGCACCAAGGTGAATATCGACACCGACCTGCGCCTGGCCCTGACCGCCGGCATCCGCAAGGCCTTCGCCGAAAACCCGAAGGAATTCGATCCGCGCAAGTACCTCGGGCCTGCCCGCGCCAAGGTCAAAGACCTGGTTCGGCACAAGGTCAAGAACGTGCTCTGTTGCGCCGGTCACGCGTTCGACTGATCGCGGAGCCCGGATGTGAGACTCCGCGGAGTTTCGAGAGACATCCGGGTCAGCCCGAGGCGGCGCACCCTCTTCCCGGACCGCCGCCTCGGCAGTTCTCGGTTCAATCAGGCCCGCGCCAGACGCATCCTCACCCGAGGGTGCGTCTGCTGCTTTCTGAACTGCTCAGTCAGCATGAAGCCCGAGCGGCGGTAAACCGCCGCTTTCCATGTCGAGGTTAGCGGAAACACATACAATGAAATCTGCAAATTGGTTCCTTGGAATGCTCCTGGCATACGCCGCGGGCGCGGCCCAGTCCGGCGAGCCAGTCGTCCTCGAAAACGCGCACTTCCGCTACACCATCGCCGCCGACGGCCGCAACCTGGCCTTCGTCGACAAGGCGTCAGGCACGGATTACCTCAGGCCGGGCCCGCCCACCTTCTGCGCCTCGGTGCTTCGCGCCGGAACCGAGCACCCGGCCCGGTCCGTGTCGCTGGCTGAGAACCGCCTGCGTCTCGGCTTCGCGGGCCTCGATTTCGAGGTCACGCTGCGGCTCGAGCCCCGTCCTTCCTGCATTCGGGTCGGGGTCGAGGCCATCCGCGGCGACCACATCGATGCGCTGGTCTTCCTGAACGTCCCGCTCACGGTGCGGGGCGCGCCGGACGAGCCGTTCGGCGCGTGCGCGCTCTCGCTCAACCTCATCACGCGGGTCGATCAGCTCCCGGTCATGCAGACCCAGCTCCGGGCCGCCGCACACCGCAAGTTCGGCATCGTCGGCGCCAAGGTCGCGCTGGTCGCACTGCCGGTCGGCGGCCTGTTGCCCGCGTTGAAGGATGTGTTGGAGGAGGCGGACGAGATGCCTTTGTGCAAGGTGGCTGGGCCCTGGGCAAAAGAAGTCCCGTTCAATCGCGGTTCCTATCTGTTCAATTTCGGGTCGTTGACCGAGGCGACCGTGTCCGAGTGGATCGAGATGGCGCGCAGCCTCGGTGTGACGCAAATCGACAACCACGGCGGCGGGGGCTTCTTCCAGGGCGGTTCTGAGCTGGGAGGGGGTGATTGGAGAATAGGGACTTAACGAATT
>DAOOQY010000122.1:0-9005 GCA_035389025.1 Verrucomicrobiota bacterium | reverse complement strand
ACCTCGCAAGGAGGCGCTAACAATCGGGGGACTGTCTACAGGATTCGGGCGGACGGGTCGGGGTATGGCGTCCTCCGCGTTTTGGGCCAGACCCCGGGCGACGCTGCATCGCCGGTCGGAGGCGTTATCCAGGCAAGCGACGGCGTCCTGTATGGAACGGCTACTGCAGGAGGGACACATGGGCAAGGCGCCCTGTTTCGGGTCGCTCCGGATGCCGGAGGCTATGCGCTGATTTACAGTTTTCGAGGGATGCCCTCCGATGGTGCGTTGCCATCAACCAAACTGCTTGAAGCCAAGGATGGTTTCCTGTACGGCACCACAGCTTACGGGGGTGCCTCCAACGACGGCACAGTCTTCCGCATCCGCAAGGACGGCACGGGATACACTATGCTGAGGTCGTTCGCCGGGGCTCCCAGCGATGCAAGCAACCCCAACGGGGATCTGCTGCAAACATCTGAAGGGCTCATTTACGGAGTCGCTTACGTTGGTGGCAGCGCCGATCTGGGCGCTGTGTTCCGCTTGAGTCCTGATGGGTCCGGATACTCCATTGTGAGGTCCTTTACAGGTGCGTCTCAGACGCCAGCAAATCCGTGGAACGGGCTGACTGAAGGGAGCGATGGACGCCTGTACGGGACGAGCCTTGCAACGGGCGGAAACGGCGGTTCTGTCTTCTCCCTGGCCAAAGATGGAAGTGACTTGAAGGTTCTCGTGGCCCTGCCCAAGCCAGTCGGCGGTGGCACTCGCCCGGTCGGGAAGCTTGTCGAGGATTCGACGGGACGGCTTTGGGGCATCTGTTGGCTGGGTGGGTCGGCGAATGGCGGCAGTGTCTTCAAAGTCGCCAAAGATGGGTCCGGATATGAGGTCGTGCATGAATTCCTTGGGGCTCCTGCGGACGGCTTCGAGCCAATCTCCAGTATCGCCATCTTCTCTGAAGGTGTTATCTATGGGACCACGTCTAGCGGTGGCACTCTCGATTTCGGCAGCCTCTTTCGGATTTCATCGAGCGGTGCGGTTCATATCGAAGGCGTTTCGAAGCAGCCAAACGGCCCAGCAGATGTTAGTATCAGCGCCGTTCCGGGGTGGTTGTGCCAACTGGAATGGACTTCGGACGTGAGACCGTCTGCTTGGAACAGCGTTGCGAGCGGTCGCGCCAATGCGGCCGGAAAACTCGTCGTCACTGACGCCGCTGCAAACGACCAGGCAATCAAGTTCTATCGCGTGCGGGCGACACCCTCGATCGCAGCTCAGGCGAACTAGAGTCTCTTTTCTGGGGCGGCCCAGAACATTCTCGGCATTGACCACTCTGGCGGTGGCTTCAAGCGACTGCCAGAGCGGTGCATTTTCTCTGTTACTCCGCCGGGCGACCACCCCCTGCAACCCGGATCGGTTTGAGCTGAATGTGGCTGGTTCTGCGTCGGGCTCCGGCTGCGGTTGGTGACAGCCAAGTTAACGTGCTGATACGCAGCAGCGGTGCCAGTGCATCTGTGAATTGTCGGTGGGAACCGAGTTTGCGCCGCGTGGGGGCACGCGGCCTACACCGGGAGTCTCCATCTGTTGTAGGCCCGGTGCCCTCGCCGGGCGACATACGACCGACACAACCATGTTTACCCGACCTGGTGTGCGCTACATTCTCTGCTCGATTTCCATGCTTCGAGCTTCCTTGGCGGCGTTCCCGTTGTCTGAGCTCAGACTGATTCGACGAATCCGTCCTCGATCTCGATGAAATAAAAAAGGGCGCCGATTCTCGGCGCCCTGCAAATAGGTTAGTTGCCTGTGGTCAGGATTAGGCCCGTGTGCGGCGATAAGCCGCAAACCCAACCAAGCCAAGACCTGCGATCAGCGCGAACGAACCCGGTTCAGGAATGGGGTGATTGGCATCGACTCTGAAGTTCAAGGTGCCAGCAGGATCGATTTTCGCCCAAAGGTACCAATTATCCACGCCACCGTTATGAGGCAAGCTCATAGAGGCATTACCTTCAGCGTTAAGGACGTTCAGCAGAGCTATGCCCAGAGACCCCGTGCCAGCGAGGGGCGGGTTAGGCACCTGATGATTGCCTCTGACTGCGATAGTGTAAAGGTTAAGGCCACCACCGATGTCGGTGATTACACCAGTAACATCTGCCGCCCAATTGACCGGCGCTAAATTGGGTATAGCTTGCCAAGCCACTGGACCAGCGGTGATATCCCAGACGCCTGTTGCCCGGTAGAGGCCAGTATCGTCTGTAGTGACGGATGCAGTAATCGCTGCGCTCGCTGTGACTGCTCCAACGATGAGCGTGGCGACAGCCATTGTGAGTGTTTTCTTCATCTTTACCTTTCTTTTTACTGTTGATTTCGGCCGAAACACGACCTGGAGCGACCAAGTCGTGCGGGGATTAATATCACACAGCCAAATCCAGTCAAGTAATTTCTGGAAAAATTTACGCTTTGAATTGGTGGGTCGGGTGGGACTCGAACCCACGACCAACGGCTTAAAAGGCCGCTGCTCTACCACTGAGCTACCAACCCATAAAATACTGCCCAAAAGCAACTTACGACGACTCGATAAAGACAACCCGAAACAGCGCTTAGGCGGGCGATCTGTGCCGCTTTGCCGCAGACACTCTTTCGCTGATTCCCTGCCGCCCAAGTTGTAAATCAACCAAAACCCAAAGAAGGCTTGGTGAATGACGGCGGCGGGTGTCTGCACCGCATCAAGTCAACGGGGCGGTACTATGCCGCAGACACTTGCGGGGGCAAGCAGTTTCGGCGAGCAGTTTCAGCGCTCATTGGACATCAGGAGAGTCCTGCCATCCCTCCGTCAGCCGACTCCGCCTTCGGGACGTTCTGATTGCGACCCGGTGTCTTCCGATTCGGACAGAATGGCCATGCCCACCAGCTCGATCCTGCCGGTCTCCGAGAGGCGTTGGATGCGAAATCTGAGGGGACCGAACACGACAACGGCGTCCAACACGATTTGCTCCGGTCCAAGCTCGCGTCTCATCACCTCGTCCAGGGTGGCTTTCGGCGGGGCGTCGATGTGAATCGAGTAGAACTCCTCGAGTTCACCCACGGTGGTTGAGCCGCGGAAAGGGAACTCGATGGCCTTGGGCACCACGGCGGGCTTGTCGCTGATGCGCCCGAAAACCTGGTTCACCAGCGGTTGGGTGCCCGGTCGCAGCACGAGAATGACGTGATCGCCGGTATGTATGCGGGTGATGCCCTGCGGAGGAATGACCCGGTCGCCGCGCGCAATCAACGCGATGACGACGCCTCCCGGCAGTGCCAGGTCCTTCACCATGCGCCCCGCCGCGCGCGAGTCTTCGCCGATTGCATAATCGACCACTTCGCCGTCCACATGCCGGAGAGAGCTGATCTCGAGAGTTACCGGGGGTTCCGGGTCTCGGGGGCGTTCGAGCCCGAGCCATCGGGCTGCCGGATTTAGACTGGTTCCCTGGACGATGGCCGAGAGCACCACGATGAAGAAGACCACATCGAAGATCAGCGGCGCCTGCAAAGAGGCCCCGGGTGTCGCCAACATCAAGGGGAAAGTCGCCAGTGTAATCGGCACAGCCCCCTTGAGCCCGACCCACGACATGAACGCAAGTTCCCGCCCGGTGAAACGAAAGGGCAGGGCCGAGACCAGCACGGCGACCGGGCGCGCGACGCACATCAGCACGATGCAGATCAGAATGGCTTTGCCGCCCACATCCCACATTCGACTCGGAAAACAGAGCAAACCGAGCGTGACGAACATCACAATCTGGGCCATCCACGCGAGGGCATCGTGGAATCTGCGGATGCTCCGCTGGAAGGCCAGTCGGCGGTTGCCGATCACCACCCCGGCCAGATACACGGCCAGAAAACCGCTGCCCCCCAGCACGGCGGCTGCCCCGAAAATCAAAAGGCAACAGGCGCTGACAAGGACCGGGTACATGCCGGCGGCCCCCAGCTCGATGCGATTGACAACCCAAGCGGTGGCGTAGCCTCCAGCGACTCCCCAGAGCCCGCCGATCACCATCTGCGAAGCGAATAAACCCAACAGGCTCGGTCCAATGGTCACGTGCCCCAGTAGAACCTCGATGCAGCCGATCGTCAGGAAGATCGCCATGGGATCGTTGGATGCGCTTTCGACTTCCAGCACAGCCGCGATACGCTTGGCCAAACCCACGCCGCCCCAGCGCAGAATCGCAAATACTGCCGAGGCATCCGTTGAACCCACAATGCTCCCCAACAGGAGACCCTCCATCAGTGAGATGCCCAGAATCCAGGATGCTGCCACACCGGTGATGACCGCGGTCACCAGCACACCAACTGTGGCCAACAGAATCGACGGCTTCCAGGACACGCGTATCGCCGCCAGCGAAGTGCCAAGTCCGCCGTCGAAGAGGATTACCGCCAGGGCCGCCGTGCCGATCGCGTGAGCCAGGCCGTAATCCTCGAACTCGAGCCCTCCGATGCCTTCCGATCCCGCGATCATGCCCACCAAGAGGAACAAGACGAGCACCGGCATGCCCAGACGCGCCGAGAGTTTGCTCGAAGCAAGTCCCAGCAGCAGCAATACACCCGTGACCAGTATCAGCGTATCGATCAGAAACATCGGACTGGAATCCCCGTCATTGCCCGCGGCAGACGCCCCCGGCGATGATGCGCATCGGTCCTTCCGGCAGCCACCCGCTGCCGACGCTCTTCAGGCCCAAGAGGCTACATTGCGGCCTCCTGTCTGACAATGGCCATCGAAGTCTCGAAGTGTCGCTGCTGCTCGAGCGCTTGCGCTGCCTCCCCGTCATTGATACCCTCGCGAGCTTTGGCGCCCGGATTCAGACGGGCATGCGAATTGCTGGAGCAGGCACTATGAATCGTCACAATTGGTTTCGTCTCCGCCGCCCGCTGCCGAAGACAGCCGCCCGAGTGCAGCCTTCGATGGGGGATCGACTGTGCATCGCCGCCGTCTGGTTGGGCGCGCTTGTGGCGGCGTCCGTCTGGACGCGCGCTGCCCTTGTGGTCAACGAGGTCTGCTACGACAACTCGGCTTTCGCCGACGAGAACGGCGACACGAGTTCGGATTGGATCGAGCTCTACAACTCCGGGCCCGGCAGTGTCAACGTGTCGAATTACGGATTGGGAGACGGCAATCCTTACGACGAGACCAAAGGCGTCCGGTTGCCCAACTATGTGATTGCGCCTGGAGGCACGCTGGTGGTTTTCGCCAACTCGGATTTGCCCGAGCACACGGCGTGGACCAACGCCCCGGATATTGCGTTGATTCCGGAGAACACGGCCTGGAGGTATGCCTCGGATTCGAGCGCTCCGGCGGCCGCATGGAAGTCCGCCGCCTTCAACGACAGCGCCTGGGCCTCAGGCATGGCGCCTCTCGGGTACAACGACCGCACGCTCGACCTGGACTGCGCGACGCTCCTGGCTTACGGAGGAGTTCCGGACAACCGCCATCCGGCGGCTTACTTCCGGAAGACATTCAACGTCATCAACCCGTCCGTGATCACCGGCCTGGTGGTCAAAGCCCGTGTCAATGATGGCATGGTCGTCTATTTGAACGGCACTGAAGTCTTGCGCCAGAATATGCCCGCTGGCACCGTCAGCCACGCCACGCTCGCCTCGATGGAGGTCCCGCCCACCTGGTGGACCACGAACGTTTTGCCCACAACCGGTTTGTTGCAGGGCGCCAACGCGCTGGCCGTCGAAGTCCACCAGGCCTCAGTGTCGAGTGCCGACTTGATCATGGATTTGACCCTCACGGCGTTGGTCAACGAGCAAGTGCCCGTCGTTCATGGCCGTTTCGGCTTGAGCAAGGACGGCGAGCACGTGCACCTGTTCAACAACTCCCTGACGCGCATCCACAGACTCGATTCTCCAGGTTACGAGATCGGCGAAAACAAGTCCTACGGACTTGTGCCGGACGGTTTCACCGGCGCTGTGAAGGTGTATGAGATTCCAACTCCCGGCCTGCCCAATGCCACGTATGAGACGAAGTACGCCGAGACGCTGGTTTCGCAAAAGCCGACCTTCTCGATCCCGCCGGGGGTCTATGCGTCCGGCCAAAGCGTGGTGCTCAGGACAATGACCGCGGGTTACAGGGTCTTCTATACGTTGGATGGGAGCGATCCGCGGGACTCGACGGCGTTCGTCTACAGCGGCAACGCGGTGTCTGTCAGCGCCGCGGCCCCCTTGACCTCCGGACTCTCGTGGATTCGCACCAGCCCGGTCGAGATCGCCAACGCCGTCCCGGGTGCCGCATGGCAGGCCCCGCTCGGCAGCGTGACCAGGGCGGTGGTGTTGAGGGCCATCGCCGTCTCGGCCGACAACAAACACTGCTCTCCCGAGACACGCGGCACCTATTTCATCGGGCCGGAGTTCGCGAACCGCGCAGTGCCGATCGTCTCCCTGATCACCGATTCGAGCAATCTCTTCGGGTTTGCCTCCGGCCTCTACGTGCCGGGGAAGCATTACGCCGATTCCCCCGAAGGATACGGGGAGAACAAATGGGGCAAGCCTCACGCCAATTATCATCAGGAGAGCGAAGATGGGAGTTGGGAGCGTCCGGTGCAGATCGAGTTCTTCGAGACCAATCAGACAAAGGCCGCGTTCAGTCAACTCCTGGGTGTGGCCATGCACGGCGGCGGGACACGGGCGATGCCCCAAAAAGCCCTTTACCTGCTGGCCCGCCTGGGTGAATACGGCGCCGACCAGGTTCAGTATCGGCTTTTTCCGGACGAAGCCGCGACCGACTACAAACGCTTCCTGCTGCGCAGCAGCGGCAACGACTGGTATGGCCCAGACCATGCCGGGGTGGCCACCATGCTCAAGGACGCCGTGTTCCACAGAATGGTCCGAGGGTTGGACGTCTCGGTGATGGCCTATCGGCCGACCGTGGCCTACATCAATGGCGAGTACTGGGGCATCCATAACCTGCGCGAGAGCTTCGACAAGCATTACCTTGCCACCCGCTACGGACTCGAAGCTGACAACTGCGATATTCTCATGCACGAGGAGGATCCGCTCGACAAGGACAAGGTCCGCATCGAGCGGATCGACGGCGACAGGAACGCCGATGAAGAGTATGAGGCGCTCATCGACTGGATTCAGGCAAACCCGCCGAGCCAAGCCGAGAACTACGCCCAACTCCAGACGTCGATCGATGTCGACAACTATGCGGATTACATCATCGCCGAGACGTTTTTCGCCAACACCGATTGGCCCATCAATAATTGCGATTTCTGGAGAGCCCACACCAACCAGGTCGCCTCCTCCGGCAAGTACGGCGACACGCGCTGGCGCTGGATGCTCTATGACCTGGATGTCGCCGGCGCCGAAGGGGCCGGTTTCGACATGTTCGCGTATCTCTCCTCGAAGAACATGACAGGCGGCAGGGAGCCCGGTTTCCTGATCAACCAACTCTGGTCGAACATGGATTTTAGGAACCACTTCGTGACGCGCTACGCCAACTTGCTCAACACCACCTTCCGCCCCGAGCGCCTCCAACGGATTATCTCCGATGCCGCCGCCGTCATCGCTCCCGAAATCGAGACACACTTCCGCCGCTGGGGCCGCGCCCACACGCAGGCCCAGTGGCTCGATGCGGTGAGCCAGGTCCTGGTCCAGTATGCCGCCACCCGCCACGACGTCTCGTGGGACCATCTGGACCAGTTCTTCGGCCTCGGAGGAACCGGGTCACTGACGGTGAAGAACAACGATCCCAGCGGAGCAGGGGGGCGGTTTGCCGTCAATGGCGTCATTATTGACACGACAACCGAGGGTGTGACCGACCGCGCAGAGTGGACTGGCAGGTTTTTCCGCAGCCTGCCCGTCCCGGTGCAGGCCCTGCCCGACGCCGGCTATCTGTTCGATGGTTGGGTGGGCACCGCAATCACGAATCCGAGCCCCGCCGTGTTCGTTGGCCAGACGTCCGCGACGCTGATGGGGCGATTCCGCCCCGACTCCGCCCCGGCTCACGTCCCGACAGGCTACGAGCGGTGGCAGGTGGCGAATTACAGCGAGCAGGAGATTCTGGGTGGTGCGGTCGCCTCACCGGATGCCCCATCCGGATTCGCGGGCATGAGCAACTTCGCGCTTTACGCCTTCGGCATGCGGCGCAATGACGGAATGACCGATGAGCAACGCTTCGCCCGATCCTCGGTGTCGATCCGCAGCCAGATCGACGGGCTCTGGCTCGGCTATGCCCGTTTGAACAGCAGCTTCACCGATGTCCGATATACGGTGAAGATCGCTCACAGTCTCAGCGCGCCGGTTGCATGGAGGGACGCGGTCGTCGGCGTCGACCTCGATGTGGCAACGGTCACGCATGATCTCGACGAGAACACCTGGCGGATCGAAGTTCGTCTCCCCGCGACCTCCCCGGAGCGTGACACCCGCTATTTCATGCTCGAAGCCGCGCCCCAGTAGACGGGACCACGCGCATGCCGTATCGGTTTCTCACTCTCGACGAAGCGGCGGAGCACCTCCGTCTTCGACGCACTGAAATCGAGAGGCTCGTCAAGGCTCGGCTCATCCCCTTCGAGACCCGCGGCGAGCGCGCGGTGTTCCGCAGACAGGACCTCGAGGATTGGGCGTCGCGACACATCCTCGGGGCCGCGGGGGCCGAGTCGTCCCGGAAGGACGAGCCATCATGGCCGCACGCCTGCGCGCTGTCATCCGACGCGCTGCTCATGCCCCGCCTGATTCGGCCCGAGCAGATTGACGCGGCCATGACCGCAAAGACCAAGGCCGCCGTACTGCACGATCTGGTCGATATGGCCAAGGGCACCGGATGGGTCTGCGATCCGCGGGAACTGACATCGAGCCTGCAGGATCGAGAGGCCCTCTGCTCGACCGCCGTGCCGGGCGGCGTGGCATTCCTCCATCCGCGGTCTCAAGACCCGTACCGATTCACCGCGTCCTTCCTGCTTCTGGGCCGCACGGTCTGTCCGATCCACTACGGCGCCCCCGACGGCCTGCCTACCCAGTTGTTTTTCTTGCTGGGCTGTCAGGAGGACCGCCTGCACCTGCAC
>DAOOQY010000121.1:0-9021 GCA_035389025.1 Verrucomicrobiota bacterium | reverse complement strand
GTCGCCGGCCGTGCCGGCCAGATCGGCGACGTGTATCGAGCCACCCGCGGTTCTCAGGTCCGGGTTGAACTGTCTGGGAACGGCGACCTCATAGCGCACCTGGAGGTTCGAGAGTCTCCCGAGCCAGCCGTTGATCTGCTTGCTCGATTCGGCCCGGACGCGGACTTCGTTGCCCTCCTGCTGGAACGTCACCGCATGGTTTGCCAGGATTTCCTCGGCCCTTGCCCCGCTGGCGGAGGAGGCTTTTCGGAACACTTTGACTTCCACCTTCTCGTCGCCTCCCGCGATAACGCGGATCGAGCCACGGTCGGCTTCGATAACCAGCGTCCCCCCCGGTCGGACGGCAAAGGAGTGTTCGAGGTCTTTCTCGACTTCCGCGGCGGCGGCTGAAGGTCCGAAGGCAAACCAGGCAGGCGCCAGGAACGTCGCAACCGACAATTGAAGAAGGCTGTTTTTCATGAATATCGAGCCAACCGCACACCTTCCTGCCGTCGGTCGGGGTCGTGCCCAAAGGCGCGGACCGCCGTCGGCAGGATACGCACACATCGGCTTTCTGCATACAACACGGGGCGAGAGCAATTGGTTTCAGCGAATTCGGAGCTTGCCCGCCGATGCCCTCCCCACGGCGGGCACTGGTCACGTAGGCGTGCCGGATCAAGATCACGTCCTTGACCGGCTGCCGCCCCATGACCCCCAACAATCGGCCGTTCTCTTCGTAGCCCCAGAATGCGACGCCCTGCTCAATCTCGCCCGTCAACTCCTCACGGCGCATGTAGGGATCGTGCCAGCGATCGGGGGGAATCACCCCACGGTAGGCCTTGGCAGCGTCGTTGATGATCGCCCACATCGCCTCGAAGTCGGTGGGCTGGCAAGGCCGGATGACCGATGGGAGTCGAGTTTCCATGGTTCTCGATTATGCGCGAACCACTGCCGCAAGAGACGATGCCGATCCGTCGGCGTCGCGACGGGCGCGGTGTGGCCGCGATCCGACCCGTGCTCGACGCTCCAGCCATTCCATTCCGGGAACCGTCGGTCCGTTCTCTGCGCGTGTTCGCTGTTTCATCATCTTGCCTTTCGAGCTTGCAGATGGAGGACAGCGCTTCCGGCGAAGGGAGCTTGGAACTGGCGAGCGCCATCGGTGAAGTAACGCGGGTTTTCGGGATGAACCCGCAGCGGTCCAGCAGGTGGCGCAGCCGCCGATTGAAAGGCGGGAAGACACAGTGCAAGACCCAGGGCCCAGCGACTTCGCAGCTTCAGCACAGACATGGTCCGATGGTGCGGCCATTCGGCGGCAGATTCACAGCAGGAAATCGCGGACACAGCCCACTGCCGGTCCTTGGTTCCGGCTGGGTCCTTTGCCCAGCCATGAGCGCGCGCGCCCAGCACGTCAATGTCGGATCGGAACCGCCGACATGACTATCGACTTGATGGCGATCTCTTCGTCGGGGCGGGGAACGCTCACGGGGTCAATCGCCAGACCGATCATCAGACCGCGGTATTCGGGCGAGGAGGCCAGGTCGAGGTGATACGTGTGGATGCTGCCGTCCGGTTTCAGCTCAAACGGAAGACTCTTGCGCACGTCGAACTTGGGATCATCAAGACGCTTCCAGAGAATCCGCGCCGTCGTGGCCTGCCCCGTGTAGGCGATCTCCAAATCCACCGTCGGTGCGCTCTCGGCCCGCCACGATTGGGTCGGGCTCTCCAGGCGCGGTGTGCGAGCACCGAACTCGATGCGCCACTCGCCCTTCAGCGGGAAGCCCTGATCCGTGGCGTCGCGCACAACCCAGTGCTGCCGGTCGCTCACGAAATGCCAGGCCGGGGCTGTTCTGGTGGCGGCTCCGTTGAAGTGTCGGCGGATGTCCGTGAGTCGGCCGACCATGAAATCGGTCCGGTGTTCGTAGACGATGTTGTGGTCGAAGTTCTCCACGTGGATCGGGGCGACATAGGCGGTCGAGCCGTGCTTCGGGTCGTCCGAACGCGCGTCGCCATGAGCACCTCCGTGGAACTCGCCACCGTCGTCTTTGAAGACACCCAGTCCCCACCCCGTGTCGTCCACCAGCGCGGCCCAACGTTCGGTGGCCACGAATCGCGTCCAGGGCCAGGGCTTTCGCCAATCGTTGGTGACGTGCGTGAGCGCGTCGCCGGTGAAGGGCTTGTCCCCTGTATAAGACATGAGGCGACAGAGCCTGGATCTGGTGTAGACGGCCGGCAGTTCTTGCGGGCAAGGACGGTACGGCGTCTGGTCGGCCCGCTGGTTTGTGCAGCGATAGCGCATGTGAATGACCGGGCCGTCCAGCGTGGTCCAGGTTTCGAATGTGCAATCGCCCGGCACGTTGTTGAGCGGCCACTGCATGGGGATGCACTTGACGTAAAGTTCCAGGCCGGTGTTGCGGTGCTCGACGACCTTCGAGGGGTTCATGTAGCAGTCGCCCGTTTGGATCGGATTCCAGCCCAGCCCGGCCCACGCCGGATTGGGCTTCACGTCCCCCACGACAAACGGCCATGGTCCGGAGTAGTGGGACATCTGGATTTGGCGCCCCAGGTCCGCGCTGTTGATTAGATTGCCCGCGTGATCCTTCGAGGAGATATGCGTGACAGCGCCGCCCAAGGCCAAGTCGATGCCGATGCGGACCTCGCCGTTGTCGAGGAACGTCATCTTGGGCTCGGGCGGCGGTGGCTGCCCGCCAAATGCATGACAGGCCAATGCGACCAAAACCAGACAGCCATGGAACAAACCCGGAAGCTCCCGCCTCCGCTCATGACGTTTCAATCGCGAGGCACCGTGGCCGATCCTTGTGCCGGAGCCGGCATCGAAGTTCTTGGTCGGCCCGTCGGCCCATTCCCTCGCCGGAAGAGACGTGCGGCCAGGACGCGGCGTGGACAAGAGCGAGTCGTTCCCGTGCTGTTTCATGGCGAGCGAGCATGGTGGAACATCGTCCGCCGCACAAGTCGCAGTGGAGATCGCCCCAGTCACTCGCCACGAGCTTGAAGCACGCCGTCCGAATCCGACCTCAGCTTAGGTTGACGCGCATGCGCATTGCGGGAGAGTGCGTGCACTTCAGCGCCGCTCTCGATGTCGGGGTTCACGGGAAGGCCCTGGAACGGCTTGAAAAGTCGGTCAACCTCGACTAAGCCCTTTGTCCATGACGACTGAACCCATCAAGTTGGAGGATGCGGTCGAGTTCGCCGAGAACCCGGAGCCCCGGTGTCCGTGCGTGTTGCTCCTCGATACCTCGGGGTCGATGCAGGGCGAACCGATTGCGGCGTTGAGCGCGGGTCTGAAAGCCTTCAAGGAAGACCTGATCAAAGACCCGCTGGCCTCGCGGCGGGTCGAGTTGGCCGTGGTCATATTCGACAGCGACGTCAAGGTGGTGCAGGACTTCGTCACCGTGGATCAATTCGAGCCGCCGGAACTTGCCGCCCAGGGCCAGACATTCATGGGCAGCGCCATACACAAGGCGCTCGATATGATCCAGGCGCGCAAGGCGAAGTACCGGGCCAACGGCGTGGCCTACTACCGTCCCTGGGTCTTCATGATCACGGACGGCGAACCGCAGGGCGAACCGGACAGCGTCGTCCAGCAGGCCTCACAGCGCCTCAAGAGCGATGAGGCCAACAAACGCGTCGCCTTCTTCGCGGTCGGGGTCGAGAGCGCAAACATGAGCAAACTGGCCGAGCTGGTTGTGCGGGCGCCGGTCAAACTGATCGGCCTCAACTTCGTCGAGATGTTCGTCTGGCTTTCGCGCAGCATGGAGAAGGTCGCGCAATCGAAGACAGACGAACAGGTGGCGCTGCCGCCTCCGGGCTGGGGGACGGTGTGAGGGGGGAGTGCAAGGTGCAGAGTGGAGAGTGCAGAGTGCAGAGTGAGGCCTGGCGCGTGGTGGCGGCGTCGGTGCGGGGGACGAGCCACATCAAGTCCGATCTGCCCTGCCAGGACGCGTTGCGCTGGCAGACAGCGCGCGGCGGGTGGCTGCTTGCGGCCCTGGCGGACGGTGCGGGGTCAGCCAGCCTGGCTGAAGTCGGGGCAGGCATTGCCGCCGACCGGGGCATTGAGGCATTGAAGGCGCAGGTCGAATGCAAGTCGCAGGCGGCTGCGGACGAGGAATGGCGTGTCGGCCTGGTGGCGGCGCTCGCAAGCGCGCGCGCGGCCGTTCTCGACGCTGCCCGGGAGCGCAAGGTCGAGGCGCGTGAACTGGCCAGCACCCTCACGCTGCTGGCGGTTGCGCCCGGGATCGCCGTTGCGGCGCAGATTGGGGATGGGGCCGCGCTGGCTTCGGCGCCGCCCGAGGCCTTGGCGTGCCTGACCAGGCCCATGGTCGCCGAGTATCTGAACGAGACCACGTTCCTCATTTCCGAGAGCGCGCTCGAGTCGGCGCAGACGGTTGTGCGGCGGGCGGCCTGGCGGCATGCGAGCCTGCTGTGCGATGGTCTCCAACTGCTTGCGTTGCGCCTGCCGGAGGGGACGCCGCACGCGCGTTTCTTCGAACCGCTCTTTGGTTTTGTCGATCGCGCGGCGAATCCGACGGCTGCCAGCCGGGAGTTGAGCGCGTTTCTGCAATCGCAGCGCATCACCGAACGCACGGATGACGATCTGAGCCTGTTGCTGGCGGCTTATGGCAACTGGCCCGGATCAGGTTCAGCCCGGAGCGAGTGAGCGATCCGGGCGAGCCGCCGCTTGAATCCGATCCGTGCGATTTCAACGCGCATCCAACGGCGAGATCGTGACCCTGGCGGAGAAGTACCGTCTGGGAGCGGGAGGCGAGGCGCGCATTTACGCGGTGCCGGGCGAACCGCGGCTGGTCGCGAAGATCTGGCACAAGCCAACGGCCGAGCGCAGCCGCAAGGTGCGCGTGATGCTGGCCAATCCGCCGATGGACCCGATGGCGCAGCAGCAGCATGCGTCGATTGCGTGGCCGATCGATGTGTTGAGCGCGCCTGGCCGGTCGCAGGCGCTGGCGGGGTTCATCATGCCGCGCGTCGAGAACATGCGGCCCGTGGGCGAGTTCAGCAGTCCGAAAGTTCGGCGGGGCCGGTGTCCGCTGTTCAACTACGCGTACCTGTATCGGACGGCGCGCAACCTGGCCACGGCGGTGCGTGCCCTGCATGAGCGCGGCTACGTGATCGGCGATCTCAACGAGTCGAACGTCCTGGTGGCCGAGACGGCCCTGGTGACCATTGTCGACACGGACTCGTTTCAGGTTTGGGACGCCGAGGCCGGTGTGATGTACCGCTGCCGGGTGGGCAAGCCCGAGTACACCCCGCCGGAACTGCAGGGCAAGAGTTTCGCCCAGGTCGACCGCGAGGCCGCCCATGACCGGTTTGGCCTGGGCGTGTTGATCTTCCAATTGTTGATGGAGGGGACACATCCCTTCGCGGGCGTCTACCGCGGGCGGGGCGAACCGCCGTTGCTCGAACAGCGGATTGCGGCCGGCCACTTCCCGTACGCCCGCGAGGCGCATTTGCCTTACGCTCCCAAACCCACCGCGCCGCCTTTCGACACGCTCGCGCCCGGCCTGCGCGACTTGTGTCTGCGGTGTTTCCAGGACGGCCATTTTCGCCCCAGTCTCAGGCCCGAGCCTCAGAGCTGGCAGTACGTGATCGAGGAAGCCGAGTCGCACCTCGTCACCTGCCAGTGGAACTCGCAGCACGTCTTTGGCGATCACCTCGAACAGTGTCCGTGGTGTGAACGCGCCAAACAGCTTGCCGGGCGCGATCCGTTCCCCTCGATCGAGGGGGTGAAACGGGGAGAGCACCGCGCGCCGCCCCCGCGAGCGCGGGAACGCGGCGCGGCGCGCAGCGGCCAACGCCGCTCGCCATTCTGGCCGGCGGGCATGCCGAATGTCCCCAAACCCCCGCCCATCCCGCCTTCCGCGCCGCGCGCGCGAACCTCGGGACGCCGTCCACGTCCGCTGCTGGGCGACTGGAACGATTGGGCGTGGGTGGCCCTGACCTCGAGCGGTCTGGCTGCGGGCGCCGCGGCCTCGTTTCAGTGGCAGGCCAACCCGTTGACATTCCTCTGCGGCATCTTCGCTCTATTGACGGGCATTCTCGGTGAAGCCAAGGCCCGGAGCCCGGAGTTGGATGGACGGGGCAAGTGGATCGCGCGCACTGGGCTGGCGCTTGGGACAGTGGCGTTGGTCTGGTGCCTGAGAGCCACGGTGTGAGGAACCGCGAATCAACCGGGAGGTTCCAGATCGTGGAAATCGACATCGAGGTTGGTCGCTTCCACCCGCAGGATCGCCACGCTGCGGGGCGTGTCGAATCGCCGCTTGCCCGCCGAGCCCGGATTGAGGAACAGCGTCTCGCCAATCCGCTCGCAGAACGGTTTGTGGGTGTGTCCAAAGACCACGACATCCGGTTGCACCCGGTCGATTTGACGACGCATGGAATCCGCCAGCCGGCGCGGCTCGACCACGTGGTGCACGAGGAACCTGTGCCCGAACAGTTCGATCACCTCGGTCTCGCGGAACGAGAGGCCGGAGTCGACATTTCCGATCACCGCCGTCACCGGGGCGATCGCTTCGAGTTCCGTGATAATGCGCGGCAAGCCGATGTCTCCGCCGTGCAGGATGTGATCCACGCCGGCAAAGAGGGACTTGACCTGGGAATCCAGGAAGTTGTGTGTGTCCGAGATGATGCCGAGCCGGGCCATCACGGTTTGGCTTCACCGGGCTCGGGGGCCTCCTCGGGCTCCTCGGACGGCTCTTCTTCCTCTTCGGGCTTGGGCTCGACCGCCTCGCCGAGCTTCATGGCGCCGGCAAAGAGCCCTGCGAAGAGCCCGCCGCTGAGCAGGGTGTTGCGGAAGAACTCCCAGGTGTGCGGCCATCCGGGCGTGCCGACAGTCAGGGACTGAATCCATCCGGCAAGATTCTTGGCATAGGCGGGGTCGTGCAGCCAGGAGACCGTGTTCGAGACAATGTAGAACAGGATGGCCCCCAGAATCCCTCCCCCAAATAGCGTCAGCCATGACGAGCGCCGGTTGAATTGGCGCCCGAGCCAGACGATGCCGGCGTACGCGGCGTAGTTGCCCAGCATCTCCAACTGGAGCGGGGCTGCGCCATAATGGACGTTCAGCAGCACATCGGTGATCAGCACGGTGCCCAGCGGGAGCACCCACGCCACCCAGCCGGAGAAATAGACAGCCGCACAGAACAACAGCCCGTAGACAGGACTGAAGTTCGGCGGCAACACCCCGGGAATCCGGGTCAGGGCCAGAACCGCCAGCAACACCACAGGCAAGCCGTGCTTAGCTTTCACACTGCGTCAGCATACGGACCAGCCGCCAGATGACAAGCGCGATACTGAGGGCCGGCACGGACCACCTGACACTCTGCCGCGGCCGGGCCGATGCCGGGCCATTGGGACGCAGGAATCTCGCAGGGTGGTGGAGGAGCGTGTTTTGCCGGCTCACTTCATCCGCGTGAAGGCGACTTCGAACGACTCGTTCAGGGCGGCCTGAAAATAGACGCCGGTGAGCTGGTCCTTGTCCGGATGGTAGGTCAGTTTGTACGTGCAGCCCGGGTAATTGACGTCGCGCAATTCGACGAACACGCGGAGTGTCTTGCCATCCTCTTCGGTTTCGGCGCGGGAGACATGGATGGGGTTTGGGTTCAGGTAAGCCACTTCCAGCGAGCGATCGCCTTTGACGCCTCGGATGTCCAGGATGTATCCGCCGTCCGGGCGGAGCCATCGTCCGATCAGCCGCTGGGGATTGGCCTTGGCCTCCGGGTCCGAGGCGGGGGTGGTGGCGGCCGGCGCCTCGGTCGAGCGGGGCGGGGCGGATTTGGGGAGGCCGCTGAACCTGGGGGCGAGGATGAAGATTGCGGCGGCGAGGACCGTGCCGAGCCCCAGCCCCACGAGTCCCGTCGGGAAGCGGCCCTTGCCTTTGGCAAGCCGATGCGCGTGATCGACCGCGTGATCGTGTCGATGTTTGCTCATAAGCGTGTGTTCGGAAAGGAGAGAACCACCAACCGCCTGGATTGGCACGCAGAAAAGACGCGACGAACATCCGATTTGTGGGGGGTGATTGCGGAGGAACGGGAGGTACTGGTGCCGGCCCTCGTTGAACTCGAGCCTGGGGCTCGGTGCGCGGGTCAACTTACGGCCTGCACGCAGCGTCCACAGAGGGTTGGATGGGCGCCGTGCTGGCCGACATCCGTTTCCCAGTGCCAGCAGCGTTCGCACTTCTGGCCCTCGGCGCGGGCGACGGTCAAGACGGGTGTTGTCGCGCCGTCGTCGGTCGTCAGATCGATTTGCGAGACGTTCAGCAACTCGCGGAGGGCGTCGCAGTGCGGCTTGACCTCGATCAGGGCGGCTGCCGGGGCGCGGATTGCGAGGCGTCCTTCGAGCGCTTTGCCGATGAGTTTGGCCTGGCGGGCCTTTTCAAGTTCGGGCAGGGCGGCCTCGCGGAGGGCGAAGAGCCGCGTCCAAAGGTGTTGTTCCGCGTCGGGGCGGTCGATGCGTGTCGGGGACCAGGCTGCGAGGTGGACGGAGGGGGTGGGGTGACCGGGGATGTGTTCCCAGGCTTCATCGGCGGTGAAGACGAGGATGGGGGAGAGCATCAGGCACAGGCCAGTCACCAGACGCCAGAGAGTGGTCTGGGTGGCTCGCCGCCGGGTGGAACTGGCCGGATCGGTGTAGAGCCGGTCTTTGACCACGTCATGGTAGACTGCGGACAGATCGACAGCGGCGAACTGGCTGACCCGCTGATAGACGACGTGGAACTGGTAGCTGTCGTAGGCCTTGAGGACGTCCGCCTCGAGTTGGGCGAACGCGTCAAGAATCCAGCGGTCGAGGCCGGTCAGTTGGTCGTCGGGGACGCCGTGTTGGGCGGGGTCGAAGTCGTAGAGAGTCGAGAGTTGGTAGCGGAGCGTGTTGCGGAGCATGCGGTAGGTCTCGGCGACTTTGGCGAGCCGATCCTCGCTGACCACGACATCGCTGCTGAAGTCCTGGGAGGCGACCCAGAGCCGGAGGACATCGGCGCCCCATCTCTTCACATAGGCCTCGGCGTTTTGAGGTTTT
>DAOOQY010000120.1:0-9024 GCA_035389025.1 Verrucomicrobiota bacterium | reverse complement strand
ATCTGCTGGCCGCCTTGCGGGTGCTGGTCGCCGCCTTGGCTAAGGATGATCCTCGCGGTCATCTCTGGGTCGTTGACTCCCGCCAAGTGAGAGTTTACCGCCCCGAGACAGACGACTAACCCTGCCCGATGAACCACTTTCTTCTCCCGCCGGGGCCGGCTGTTTTGAGCGAGGGCGCTGATTCCCGGCCGGAGTTGGGCCAGGCCATTCGGTGGCCAGTTGGTGTTAGCGGGGCGCGGCCAGTCGGAGCGGCCCCGGCGTCGCGAAGCGTTTGGAGTGTGCGTGCTTCAGCACCCTGCGGTAACTGAATGCTTCCGCCTCTCCTCATGCCCGCCCTCACCCCCAAGGACTACCAGCAGGCGCTGTTGGCCAGCGTAGAGGCGTACTTTCGAGCGTGCCGGAGCGAGGAGAGCGCGAAGAAGGCCTTTCGGAACCGCGAGCGTCCGTATCATACCGCGCTCGCTGAGCGCGGGCGCATCGACGGCGTTCGTTCCGAGGCGCGGCGGGCGAAACGCTCGTGGACCTCGAAGGCGAAGTTGTCCAGGACGTCCGGCGCCACCGGTTCGCCGTTGAGCGCGAGGGTCAGGCTCAAGAGACCCTCCTGTTCGGCCACGTGGAAGAACTGGGCTTCGGCGATCTTGTTGGGCATGCATTCGAGAGGGCCCGCGCTGACCACCGCATCGATCTGCCCCAACCGCCAGGCCCGGATTGGCCCGCCGAGCGTGAGCACCGCCTCGCCCTCGAGCGTCGGACGCAGATAGGGCAGCGCGGCGTCCAGACAATCGCGCGCCGAAATCCGCTCCGGCCAGTCGAAGGCGCGTCCAGCCGCCCGGTGCAGGATGTTCTGAATCCGGTTTTGGAGGAAGACCTTCAGGCGCGGCGAAAGGTCGAGAGCCGAGGCGTTTTTCTGATGAAAGTGCTCGACGTATTCGAGCCACTCGTTGACGGCAGCCAGCCGCACTCGCAGTCCGCGCGCCTCCAACTCCCGGATGAGGCCGCTGTTCGCAAACGGATCCAGTCGCACGTAAATCTCGCCCACAACCAGGACGGTCGGCATGGGGCGGTCGACGCGCACCGCGGCAAGGTCCGCCGCCGTCCGGGCGACCAGATCGCGCAGGCCGAAGAGTTGGCCGCTGGCCACCGCGTGCAGTGCGGCCCGTGCCGACAGATCGGCGCGGGCGTGCTCTTCGAGAAGGCGCTCGAGCCGGGCCTGAGCGGCGCTGTGGATCGCGGCGGCCGCGCCCGGCCGGCATTCGAGCGGCCTCGTTTCGAGCAAGGCCTCGTGCAGGACGTCGAAGGCCATCACCCCCGAAAAGAGCAGGAGACTGAACCCCGGCGGGAGCCCGGCGAAGTAGTCGGCTTCCTTGGGCGACCAGAGCCTTACGCGGTCTCCCAGACCCAGGCGGTCGACGACGATCTGGTGCAGCAGGCTGTAGACACCGAAACGGCAGGGGCCGGCGGCGCAGGGCATCAGCAGGGCGAGCCGTTCGCCGGGCTCGCGCGGACCGGCGGCCCGCTGGAGCAGGCTGCCCAGGGTGATGCACATGGGCAGACACTCCTTGCCTGAGGTCTGGCGGCGTCCCAGCCGCAAAGCCTCCGCGTCCGGCTCGGGCAGGCATTCTGCACGCACCCCCAAACCCCGAAAGCAGGCCGCGACCGTCTCGGCGACTCCGCCCATGCGCGGGATCAGCAGCACCTCGCCCCTGTCCCGAATCCCCCGCCACCCGGCTTGAGCCCGGGCCAGGCCGCCAAAATCACTCGGGGCGGATTCGGCGCGCGGCTGGCGGCGGTCTTCGCGGACACAATGGAGGAAGGCCTCGATGCGCGTCTTCGTGCCGGCGTCGCCGGAATGCCCATCGGTCTCGATGACAGCGAACGGCTTGCCCTCCATGACGTGCGCGCAGAAGTGCAGGTTGAAACTGTCGGGTCCGCACGAGTAATTGCTGGCGTAGAGGCCGTAGACGCCGGGTGTGCGGCGAATCTGATGCGCGGCCCGCAGCACGCGCTGGCCATAGGCCCAGTACATCTCGCTGAATACCGGCACCGCCCGGTCCACCGGATAGCAATCGAGCGGGACAGCCAAGGCGCCTTGCTCGCGCAGCAGGGCAGGCACATTCGAGTTGAGCACCGTGTTGTAGATCGTGTACGGACGCCCCAGCACGACGATCGGCAGCACGTCACGCCCGGCGCAGAACTCCAGGGCCCGGCCCCCGATCTCGAGACAGCGTCGGTCAAAATCGAGCTGGGCCTCGCACGCAGCTTCCCAGGCCCCACGCCATCGGCCTCCCCCGATTCCCAACGACGCCGCCAAGCGCCGGCAACTCTCGGCGAACTCGGGGGAATCGAGACTGGCCAGCCCGACGTCGATCACCGGCGACAGCAGCCGCGATCGGTCCCCGCCGTCCAACCCCCACCGGATCATGTCGGGGCTGGCCTGGAGGATCGGGCAGGTCTTGGCGAGCGGCTCGCTGTCCACCCGCGGCAGATGCCGGATCATCGGCAGGAAGAGGTAATCCGCCGGCTCGTCCGCGAGTTGGTTTGCGAGCCCGCAGTACAATTGCATCGGCGCGCAGAACGGCACATTGGCCTCTTGAATGCCTCGCTTGAGCGCGACCCGGCCTGCGCCCGTGTGGAAGCGGAGATCGAAGTCGAGCGTCCGCAGAAAGACGGCGAAAAACGGCAGCAGTCCTTTGAGGGCGAACTCGTCGGTCAATGCAATGCGTCGGCGGGTTCCGTTGCCGGGAGGCGACGCATCGAGACGGCGCATCAGGTCCGCCACCAGCGCCTCGCGTTCCCGAAACGGATCGGGCGAACGGTCCGGCAGTTTGATCCGGCGCGTCCCTTTGTCATAGAGAGCGCATGCGCCGCCCCAGCGAAACACGCGCCGTTCCCCGCGGACCACCGTCGTCAGGCTGTCGATCCGGCAGTGATTCCCGCTCCCGCCGCACCCGGCGGTCGCCTGGCAGACGAATGTGTCCTTCCGCTCGACCCGTGCTGAGAGAAACCGTCCGAGGTCGAGCCCGTCGGCTCGATCCAGGGAGATTGCCCCTCGGGCCAGCAGGGCGATGCCGAGCGCGCCCACGGTGCCCGGGTTGGGGGGGATAATGACCTCTCCGCCCGTTTGGCGCGCGACGGCGGCGGCCAGGGCGTCCGCGGCGAATGGCATGCCCTGGCAGAAGATCACGCGCCCGACGGAACGGCTGCCTTTGACACGGTTCAGGTAGTTCTGGATGATGGAATCATAGAGGCCGGCCAGAATGGCGCTCTGCTCGACGCCGCCAGCCACCGCCTCGTCGATCACCTCCGCCATGAAGACCGAACAGTGCTGGCCCAGAGAGACGCCGTGGGACGCAGCGAGGGCTTCCCGTCCGAGCTGGGACACGTCGTCCAGTCCGGCGAACTTGCGTCCCTGTTCCTCGATGAAGGAGCCGGTCCCCGCGCTGCACGCCTCGTTCATGGCGCAATCGATGACACGGCCTTCATCGAGCCGGATGTACTTGGCGTCCTGGCCGCCGATTTCGAAAATGGTGTCCACGCGCGAGTCGTAGTGGAGGGCGCCTTCGGCGTGAGCCACGATCTCGTTGATGATCAGGACCGCGTCGGAGCCGTAGCATGTCCTGCACAGCGACCCCACCATCTCCCGCCCGCTGCCAGTCACACCCAGCCCGAGGACCGGGAACCGCCCGGCCGGTCCGTCAACGAACGCGCGAATCAAGGCCTGGGCTGCGCCGACCGGATCGCCTCCCGTTCGGCGGTAACAATCCCAGAGCGCTTCCCCCGCCAGCGTGTCCAACGCCACGAGCTTCGACCCGGTCGATCCGATGTCCAATCCCAGGACCAACCGGCGCTCGAGCCCATCGGTCGGGGGTGCCGCGGGCGAGACCATGCGCCGCACCAGCGCCAGCGATTGGGCCAGCGGCGGCAACCGTTCGAGGCGGGCCCGGGTCTCCCCGGCGAGGACCTCGGACAGCGTCGGGAGAGGCGCCTGCCGCTCGGCCGCGACCAGGGCGCTCCCCAGGGCCTCGAAGAAGAGGGCGTCCTCGGCGCTCACGGTTCGGGATTCAAACCCGTTTTCGGAGAGGAAGCGCGCCACAGTCCGCTGCACACGCAGCGAACGGCTCACCCCGCCGATCAGGGCCACCGGGCTGGGGCTGAGCCGCGGTTTGAGGAGAGTCAACACGTTCGCCCCCACCGCGTCGAACAATCCGGCCAGAATGCGGTCCCGGCTTTCGCCCTTGTTGGCCAGGTGCGTCATATCCGTCTTCAGGATCACAGGGCATCGCCCTGAAAGCGGCGCGGGATCCGAGACATCGGCGCACAGGGCACTGGCGGCGCCGACATCGAGCCCGAAGCGTTCGGTCAATTGGCGCAGGAAATTGCCGGTCCCCTGCGAACAGCGGCTGTTTTCCCGGAAGATTTCAATGTCCCTGCCTCGCAGTTCGAGCACCGAGAAGCCGTGGCTGCCGATCGAGATGACCGTGGCCGGATCGTTGCCGAACAGGAACCGATAGGCCCTTGCCTGGGCCTGCTTGGTCGGCACACGCGGCAGTCGGACCAGCCGGGCCAGCCGTCCACTCGAAGCGGCCCCGCTCAGTGTCGGCCAATCGAAGTCCGCCAGCGCCGCAACCAGCCGCGGGCCCGGCTGCTTCGCATGCTCAAAATGCACCCGACGGGTCCATCGCCATTGCCCGTCGACCCGCGCCAGTTCGACAATTTTGATGGTCTCACCCCCCAGATCGATGCCCAGGACGCGCGCCGGGGCGCCCCCGTTCTCACGCGCGGGCTCCGAGCCGCGCGGTGACGACACCGGGCCCGCCTGCGGAGGGGCAGGAGACGCCTGCGGCGGCGGACCTTGTCCGGAGCCGGGCGGAGGGGCGTGCGTTGCATTCATGCGAGCCGCGGATCAGCGTCATAACTGATGACAGCCACGCGGCCCCGATTCAACCCGAAACCGATCGTCCCTCCAACCCCGTGCACCTCGAGATCGAGTTGAATTGGCCCCCCAGTGCATCTGTGGTCTGTCGGCGGGAATGGAGTCTGCGCCGCGTGGGGGCACGCGGCGCAAACTACAGCGGGAGTCTCCATCCATTCGGCCCGGTGCCCTCACCGGGCGACAGAATACCGACATCAGATGCACCAATTGGCCCCCGCTCCGATCCCTTCGGCTTGCAGCCGGGCGGCAGGCGGGTAGAGTGGCGTCGAGACCACAGCTTGTCTTGACGATGAACATCCACCACTTGGAACTCTTCTACTACGTCGCCCGGCACAAGGGCATCAGCGAGGCCGTGCGGAACATTCCCTACGGAATCCAGCAACCGGCCGTCAGCGCCCAGGTGATCCAGCTCGAAGACGACCTCGGTCTGACCCTGTTTCACCGGCGTCCTTTTGCCCTGACCAAGGCGGGCGAGGAGTTGTTCGAGTTCATCAAACCGTTTTTTGACAACCTGGACAGCCTTGGCGAGCGCATTCGGGGTGGCATGGCGCAGGCCATTCGGATCGGGTCGTCGGAGGTGGTCCAGCGCGATCACCTGCCCGAGGTGGTGCTCAACGTGCGGAAGCAACACCCGCAACTGAAGTTGTTCCTGCGGGAAGGCTACCAGCCGCAGATCGAGTCGTGGCTGCTCCAGCAGGACATCGATCTGGCGATCACAATCTGGGAGGGGCGGCTGCCAGCCGGCATCCATCACGAGGAACTCATCCGGCTGCCTCTCCTGCTCATGGTCTCGAAGGACAATCCACTCAAGAGCGCAGCCGATTTGTGGAAGCGCGACCGGATTGACGAGCCGCTCATCACCCTCCCGGCCAGCGAGGCGATCTGCCGCCATTTCCGGCGGGAACTCGAGAAGCGGGACATCGACTGGTTTCCCAGCCTCGAAGTCGGCTCGTTGGGGCTGGTCGAAACTTATGCGGCCAACGGGTTCGGCATCGGCCTGGGCCTCCATATCCCCAAAGCGGCCCACCCGCCCGGCCTGCGCCTGCTCCCGCTCACCGAGTTCCCGCCGATCGTGGTCGGAGCCCTGTGGACGGGCAAGCGGACCGCGCTGATGGACTGCTTCATCCAGGAATGCCACCGGCGCGCGGAGTCCCTGAGCGGCTAGTCGGCAAACAGATAGTGCAGATCGTCCAGCGTGAGGCCCTGGGCGAATGTCTCCTCGCCGAACACGTCCTCGACCAGCGCCTTCTTCTGCCGCTGCAGCGCGCGAATCTTCTCCTCGATGCTGTCCTTGATGAGCAGGCGGTAGGCGATGACTGTGTTGGATTGCCCGATCCGGTGCGTGCGGTCGATGGCCTGAGTCTCGACGGCCGGGTTCCACCAGGGATCGAACAGGACGACGTAACTGGCCGCCGTCAGGTTCAGACCGAAGCCGCCGGCCTTTAGCGAGATCAGGAACACCGCGTTTCCGGCGCTTTCCTGGAACGTGCTCACCAATTGGCCGCGATTCTCGGTATCGCCGGTGAGACAGAACACGGGCCATTTGCGGGCCGACAACACCGGCTTGAGCAGGTCGAGCAACTGCACGAACTGCGAAAAGACCAGCACCTTGTGCCCCTCATCCATGAGCGGTTCGATTTGCTCGATCAGAGCCGTCACTTTCGCGCTCTCGGCTTTCGAGTCGGGCTTGACCAGAACGGGGTGGCAGCAGATTTGCCTCAGGCGAAGCAGCGAGGCCAGGAAGTTGAATTGGAACTCGGCGAGTTCCTTCTGGTTCTTGACCCGCAGGAGCAACTGCTGGGCCCGCTTCAATTCGGCGCGATAGAGCGCCTGCTGTTCGCCCTCGATTTCACAGAAGAGATCCTCCTCGATGCGGTCGGGCAGGTCCTTCGCCACCTGGTTCTTCGTGCGGCGGATCAGGAAGGGGCGCACCCGCGCGGCCAGGCGCCGGCGCGCGAAGGGGTCCTCCTTCGCGCCGTAGAGTTGGGCGAACCGGGTCCGGCTTCCGAGCACGCCGGGCATGGCAAAGGCCATCAGGCTCCAAAGATCGAGCAGCCGGTTCTCGATGGGCGTGCCGCTGAGCACAAGGCGGTGCTCAGCGCGCAGCGAGCGGGCGACCTGCGCCGTCTGGGAATTCGGATTCTTGATGTACTGGCCCTCGTCGAGGATCAGGGCCTGCCAGGAGACCGAACTGAGGGCCTCGCCCAGGATGCGAATCTGGCTGTAGTTGAGCACGTGCAGATCGGCCTCGGACTGGCCCGCCACAAACGTGTCCAGCGCGTTCGAAGGCCACGACTTGACCCGCAGCCCGGGCGCAAACCGAGCCACCTCGGCGTGCCAGTTGTCCATCACGGACTTCGGACAGACCACCAGCGATGGCAACGGACCGCCTCGCGCCCGCTCCGCCCTGGCCCTGGTGGTTTCTCTTCCCGGCACGGACGAGGAGGGGGCGGGCGTCGCCGGGTTTGCCGCTGCCGCCTCGTCGCGCAGCCAGACCAGCCAGGCCAGCGCCTGCACGGTCTTGCCCAGACCCATGTCGTCGGCAAGGATGCCACCAAAGCGATTCGCCGCGAGATAGGCGAGAAAATGGAACCCATCGAGTTGATACGGACGGAGTGTGGCCGTGATCCCCGCCGGCAGCGGCGGGGTGACGCGCGCTTTGATCTCCTGCGCACGCCGCTGAATCTGTTCGGCCTGCCGCTCCGGCAGAAACTTGCGGGCCGCCTTGTCGGCAAGCTGGAGCGCGTGCAGCCGTTGCGGCTCGGCGGTGAGCTGACGCGGGTTCAACCCCAATCCCGCAAGTTGCTCGTCCTCGTCCGCGCTGAGATCGAATTCGAGACGGCGCCATCCCTTGCCTTCGAGCCGGACGAAACTGCCCTTGGCGTTGAGCAACAACTTCAACTCCTCGGGTGTCAGGGTCGTGTCCGATGTGTCGAGCACAACCCGCAAATCGAACCAGTCGATCTCGACCTCGGTCACATCCAGCCGGACCCGCCCCGACACCGCATCCTGAGCGAGTGTTGCCAACTCTCCTGCGAGGTAGACCGTGATGTGGGGCGGCAGCGATTTGAGCCACGGGACGAACACCCCGGGGAACTTCTTGGAAACGCGCAGCGCGAGCGTGGCGTGATAGGGGTCCACCTTGAGTCCGAGCGGTTCGAGCAGATTGGGCACGCAATCGAGGGCCGCCCGGTCGTGGAGCACAATCAGCCCATCGTCGTGGGCCGGCTTTAACCGCTGCGCGGGCGCCCTGGTCTCACGCCAGGCGTTGCCATCCCAGGTCTCGTGCCGGCTGCCGTCCGCCGCCTCGGCGCAGACATGAAAGAGGCAGTTCTCCGTCGGGCTGCCGGGGTAGATCGGGCGCAGTTCGCAGCGAATCGCGATCTGCATCGGCACCTGGCGCACGCGATCGCGGACCCGCGCCGGCAAATCGATGCTCAGGGTCTGAAGCAAGTTCAGGCCCGACACGGTCTCGATCGCGGGCGCGGGCACCGCGTTTTCGCCGCCGGGGTTGAGAGTGCCGTCGAGAAGCGGCGGACCGGTGTGGACCGTGGTGCCCGTGACATAGAGAGCCGGATGGCCGGGGAGTGTGCAGAGGAGAGAGGACACCGGCTGGCCGTCCTTTTGCACCAGGCGGAACCGGTAATCGCCCTGCTCATCGACCGCCGGGACCATCTCCCAGTGCAGGGGGTCTGGCGAGCGGGTCAAAGCCTCGCCCGCGCTGTTGACCAGGCGGGTCTCGAGCCCCTCGGACCGAAACAGGCGGTGGAGGATGACTTGCGACTCCGGGGCTGTGTACCGTAACTCACCGCCGCGCCCGTAGTAGATACGCTCAGACACCAAAGCCCAAATCCGCTCCGCCTCCGGCGTCAGTTGCGCGGTTCCGTCCCGATACTCCTGTGCCAACCGCTGGGATTGGGTGGTCTTGAGGCTTTCGAAGAGCGCCTGGCCCGGACGCTTCCACTCGAGCACGGCGTCCTCCGAACGCAGGACCACCCGCAAATCGAACGGCCCGCGCACGATCGAGCCGTCCGCCCCCGGCGTCGCCGCCAGCGTGTCCAAAACGCCTTTCCATCGCTCGATGTCCTGGT